>JAATFH010000382.1 GCA_015655315.1 Terriglobales bacterium | reverse complement strand
GTTTACACCAATGATCGGCGCGGCCGGAAATGCGTCGACTGAAAGCATTTTTTCAGGAGATAATCATGAAATCTTTGAGACGCGGGTCAGGGTACGTGCTTTTGGTGTTGCTTACCGGATTTTTTCTCACACCCCGATCCAGAGCGCAGACTGTTTTCGGAAGCATCGCCGGTACAATTACCGATTCCACCGGTGCGGTTGTAGCAGGCGCAAAAGTACAAGCCGTTGACGAAAATTCCGGAACGACATTTGATACGGTCTCCACCTCGGCCGGAGCATATCGGCTGCCGCAAGTACCCATCGGTACTTTCGACATTACCGTAAGTGCGGCGGGCTTCCAGATGCAAAGGCTTACCGGAATCCAGGTAAACCTTCAGGTCACCGCCGCTGTGAATATCACGTTGAACATTGGCGCAGCGACCGAGACTGTTACCGTTGCCGCCGACGCTCCGCGGCTGCAGACCGAGACTTCCGATATCTCCGGTACGATCACAGCTGATCAATACCAGAAGCTGCCTCTGGCCCTGGGCGGCGTCGGAGCCTTTCGTTCGCCGGAAGCGTTCATCTTTTTGCTGCCCGGTAATACCGGTCCAGGAACAGCGAATAGTCCGAACGGTATTTTCTTCAGCAAGATCGCCGGCGGGCAGGATTATGGCGCCGAAGTACTGATCGACGGTCTCAGCCAACAGCGAAGTGAAAATGGATCCTCGTTCGACGAAGAGGCACCGTCGGTGGATGCTCTTCAACAGTTGACTGTAACTGAAGCTCTGCCCTCAGCCGAGTACAACCGTACCACCGGCGGCTTTGAAAACTTTGTTACGAAGAGTGGCAACAGTCAGTTCCATGGTTACGCATTTGAGATCCTTCGCAACACAGCACTCGATGCAAACCTGTGGTTTAACGGTGGCAACCGGGCGATGCAATGTTCAGGCACCAATGACACGCCAGCGTGTCGATCCACCTTCGCAACGCCAGTGGACCGCAAGAATGATTATGGTGGCACTTTCAGTGGCCCAGTCTGGATCCCGAAGCTCTACAACGGACGTGACAAGACGTTCTTCTTCTTTGCATGGGAGCAGTTGAAATACAGTTTGGGTGCCACGACCATCACTACAGTTCCGACGGCGGACGAACTGGCGGGTGACTTCTCAAATCCTGCACTGTTCAACCAGGCGAACGTGGTTGGCACCAATCCGTGTGATGGAAGCCCCGTCTATCAAGGGCAGATCTTTGATCCTTCCACCACCAGAACGGTGGGTGGCGTAGAGTGCCGCACTGCTTTCCCTGGCAACAAAATTCCAGGAGGATTCTCTCCGGTAGCGAAAGCTCTTTTGAACTATTTCCCCGCGCCAACGAACGGGAACGTCTTTAACAATTACTCTTTTTCAAGCACGGCTCCGATCGAGAACACGACGATGACCGTTCGCATCGACACCAATATTACCCAGAAGCTGAAGCTTTGGAGCTCCTACAGTTCGCGTGACAATAACCGCATCTCCGGAGCGCCCCAGTACCTGCCTTACCCGATCGACTATGCCACATGGAAACAGGACTTTGAAACGCACTTCTGGCGACTGGGACTGGACTATGCCATTTCGCCCAATCTGCTGAACCACTTCATCATCGGCTCTAACCGTTCCAACAGTATCAACTTCGCCGTGCCTGCCCTTGAAGGCCAAGACTGGTTCGGACTGCTTGGTATCGGAAACGCAACGAGCAACAACTTCCCCGTGATTACCAACGGGTTGACTGCGCAGGAAGGCATGCCCAACAATGGCGACAACGTCGACAATGGACTAAGGCTCGTCGATAGCGTTTCCTGGCAGAAGGGCGCCCACAGTCTCACGTTCGGAACTGATATCCGCTATCAACAGTACTCACCGATCAACAATAATTCGCCGTCGATCGGCTTTTGCGCACAGCAGACCTCCGCGTATCAGGGATCGAGCAATAATGGCAACGGATTAGCGAGTGAACTTTTGGGACTTGCCTGCTCTGGGAGCCAGAGTGTGTATGCCCACCAGTCTCGCTGGATATCCTGGTACTACTCGGGATATGTGCAGGACGACTGGAAGGTTACCAGAAACCTGACTCTCAACCTGGGCCTCAACTATAGCGTCGATGTACCGCGGCATGAAGCGCTGGACAACACCTCCAATTTCAGCCCCACCGCCACCGACCCTGAGTACGGGGTCCCAGGAGCGCTGGTCTTCGGTACCACTTGCAACGGATGCAACACGAAATGGGCAGACACCTACTTCAAGGACATCGCTCCCCGGGTAGGTTTCGCATATACGCCGCCGTGGCTTAACGGAAAGACGGTACTGCGCGGTGGTGCTGGAATCCTTTATGGCCCGCTTCAATATGATGACTTCGGCGGCTCAATGAACGCCGGCTACAAAGCCAACCCTGGGTTTAACTCGAAGAACAGCTTCGATCCGTCGTTTGTGATCGACGCGGGATATCCGGCTTTTCCCGCGCCGCCGAATCTCGATCCAGGCCAGTTCAATGGCAGCTTCCTTCCGGGGGCCTACATCGAGAAAAAGGCGGGCCGCCCAGCCGCTGTTTATAACTACAACCTGCAGGTGCAACAAGAACTGGCGAAGGATCTTATCCTGAGTATCGGTTACGTCGGTAGCCAGGCTCAAAACCTACAGGCCAATAACCAGAACATCAACAACATTCCTCTTGAGGACCTTGAACTAGGCAAGCAATTAGGCCAGCAGTTGATGAACAATCAATACGGTGTAGCTGTTCCGTTTTCCGGATACTTCAATCTATGGGGCAACGGAGTACAGATTCAGCAGGCGCTGCGTCCCTTTCCCCAGTACGACTATATCGATTCCGGATGCTGTTTGCAGGCTACTGGCCACTCCAGTTACAACGCCATGCTCATATCGCTGTCGCGTCGTTACCGCGATGGATTAAGCTTGCAGGCGTCCTACACATGGTCGAAGAATCTCAACGACACCGATAGCGCGTTGCCGAACACCAATCCCGGTCAGCCGCAGGTCCAAAACCCCACAAACCTGCATGAAGAGAAGGCCATCAGTGTTCAGGACATCACGAATACATTTGTACTAAGTCCCTTTTACGAACTACCTATCGGGAAAGGTAAACCATTCCTGAATCATGGACCTGCAAGTTACATATTGGGCGGATGGCAGGTGGGAGCCATCCTGCGTTACCAGAATGGCCAACCGATGTCCTTTTGCTGTACTGCCGGGATTCCTGGATGGCAGAATTCTACCCGCTATGATCTTGTTCCCGATGTTCCCATAAAGAGCGCAGTCTACCGAAGTGGATGGAAGCACATTCAACCATTCAATACCGCCAACGGAACCGATCCGGGCACGAACAGCTTCTTCAACGGCTCCGACACGAACTCCGCAGCGGCATACCACAACGGGAGTGCGAAGCCAGCTTTTATCGATCAAGTAGCGGCGGTGAATGCATCGCCGGACAATCTACCCTACACCCTAGGAAACACACCCAGGGTAACCAACATACGTATGCCAGCCTGGATGAACGAGGACTTTAGCGTCATAAAGAACATACCGATTCACGAGAACGTGGCGTTCGAGTTGAAGTTCGAGTTTCTTAACGCATTTAACCGTCACTTGTTCGGCTCTCCAGACAGTAATCCAGCCGATTTCACGTTCGGCATTCCGACGTATCAGGCCAACTCTCCACGGGCGATTCAGGTGACAGGCAAAGTCAGTTTTTAGCCAACTTGGCATCCCACGGGGAGCGTAGTCGAGCCTGCGCTTCCCGTCTTTTTGTGTCGACTTCTGCTGTCGTCCGCGAGATATGATTTCCGGATTGACAAGAATGGTTTGCTCTTCTAGCGTGGGCCTAGTTTTTTATGCGGTTAGCAAGTCTCCAACATCGCTGGCTGTTGGCCTGGACATTGATTTTTGCCGGGAACGTGCTTTGCCAGTCGGCTCCGGATCAGCTGCAGACGCTTTTCCGGCAGGGCGCAGAGCAGATGCATGCCGGGAATGCTGTCGCGGCGGAAGCGGCGTTCCACAGAGCTACAGAACTGGATCCGTCCTTTGCTCCAGCTCATCTCGATCTTGGTCTGGCCCAATTGAAACAAGGTAAGCTTCTTGAAGCCATCGCCTCAATTAAGAAATCGATCGATCTAGACTCGTCCTCGCCAGGAGCCCATCTCTTTCTTGGAATTGCAGAGTATCAAAGCAATGATGCCGAGAACGCTTTAGTCGATTTGCGCCAGGAACTCAAACAAGACCCGAAGAATGTCCAGGCATTGACGTGGTTAGGAATTGTTGAATTGAATGCAGGCCATCCCGAATTGGCCAGCGAACCGCTCGACCGCGCTGCCGAACTCGCGCCAACAGATGAGAATGTCCTCGACTACTGTGTCCAGGCTCATATGGCGGCGGCCAAACAAAGCTACACCGCTCTATACAAACTTAACCCAGCGTCGTGGCGTTTGCATCGGCTGAACGCAGCTATTGACGCGCAGGCGGAAGACCACAAAGGCGCCATTCAGGAATACCAACTGGCCATCAAGCTCGCTCCAAAGGAGGCTGAACTATACGAAGGCATGGGTTGGGAGTATCGCAAACTAGGTCAGGCCGATCAGGCTGCGAAGACTTTTGCCGAGCAACTAAGACTGACACCGGGTAATCCGATTGCCATGTATAACCTGGGGAGTGCCCAGGTAGACAGCGGACAGGAGAGTGCGGCGCTTCCATTACTTCAGCAAGTCGTCAGGATCTACAACCATCCAACGGGTGCAGATTACTACCTGGGCAGGGCATTGGCCACTGCGGGAAAAGACAGTCAGGCAGTGGTGGCTTTTCAGCGCGCGACCACGCTGGACGGAGAGATGCAGTGGCGAGCCTGGTACCAGTTATCGCAGGTCTATCGACGGCTTGGAAAAACCGCAGAAGCACACGCAGCGGCCATGAAATGCGAGCAATTAAAACAGGCCGCACTCGAGGCGAGCGCGAAGGAAGCCGAGGACTGGCGGAAACTGAATGCCGTCAGCGCAGCCGCTTCGAGCAATGCGGGACGGCAATAATTTTTATTCAATCATGAGCCGGCTAAATGATTTCTCGATGTGAATACGGTTTAAGATGTCACCGCTATGATTACCAATCGCAAAAGCGGCGCTCATTTTTTCCGCTGCTGACAGTCATACTTCTTGCAGTCACCCCATGTCTTACCTCTCAGTCTTCAGAGTCCACGGAGTCCCTCGAGAATGCGCGCTTGCTCGTGGCC
The DNA here is from genome assembly GCA_015655315.1 of Terriglobales bacterium. GTDB lineage: Bacteria > Acidobacteriota > Terriglobia > Terriglobales > Acidobacteriaceae > Alloacidobacterium. The sequence goes on along the minus strand of JAATFH010000382.1, from coordinate 5,074 downwards.
ACGAATCAGCTTATGCAGGCGAACGAGATGCTCTCCACCATCGTCTCGCGTAATCCGCACGATCTGATGGCGTGGGAGAAACTTGGGGAAGTGCAATTGATGCAGTCTCTCAACGATGACGCGATGAAATCGTTCGAGGCTGTGCTGAAGATCAATCAGGATTCTCCAACGGCGCAGGCTGGAGAGGTGCGCGCAGCCATCGCTGCCGCTCTTGCTGACCGCGCTGCCGGCAATTCGAACCGGGCCCTGGCCTGCCTGATGCGCGCGAGAGGTTATGTTCCGAAATCAGTCGAGCTACTTATTGATTTCGGTATTCAGGCAGACAGCATGCAGATATACAAGGATGCCGATGATGCTCTTACCGAAGCCCACAGACTAGAGCCGCAAAACGAAAGGGCACTGTATGCGCTCGCCCATGTCGAACTCGATGAACAAAAGATTGAGAACGCGGAAGCTCATCTGCGTGCGTACCTCGAGATCAGGGGCGATGATCCAAGCGCACATTATGGACTCGGTCATCTCCTGTACATGCTGTCAAGGGACGAGGAAGCGAAGACCGAATTAGAGCGCTCGGTCGCGTTACAGCCTCATCAGACAGAGTCCTACTACGAGCTTGCTCAGATCGCCCTAAATTCACACGATGACACTACTGCCAAAGAAAACTATGCAAAAGTATTGGCTTCTGCGCCAAATCACGGAGGTGCGCTGACTGGAATGGGAGTTCTAGCCTTCGGTGCAAAAAACTACACAGCCGCCGAAACATATCTGAAGCAGGCCATAAGCTATGCGCCCGACTATGTCACCGCGCATCGATATTACGCGATGACACTCGCCCGCCTTGGGCAGCAGGAGCAGGCCCAGAGGGAATCGGCAATTGCCCAGGATCTTACTGAGCAGCAAAACAAACTCCGGCGTGGCTACACGCTAAGATCAATCCCTTAACTTCTTGTGTTCAATGCGTTGAGGTACCGGACACGCTCTTGGCGGGGAGAGTTGTCGCGGTGAGATCCCGAATGATCTCGACCTCTCGTGCGCGATATGGAGTTCCATCGGTATGAAAGATTTCGTGGAACCAGAGGGTCGGCTGATCGAGAATGTAGGGATGTCGCCATGAGTCCCATGGCAGGTAGGTTTGCGTTTTGCCCGCGACCAGCCCCCAGTTAATAGCGCCAACCTTGTATTTCTTAGCGATGGGCAAGGTTTGATCGAAGGTGCTACCCGCGCCGCGCGCCATATATTCCGTGCATAGAATGGGCCGGTGGTAACGCTGCAACGCGACAACGCGCCGCTCAAAATCCTCCGGCCAACTATAGTTGTGAAACGAAATGATGTCGGATTCATCTATCTGGATCCGCGCCATCGCACTCATCGAACTCTCTGTTGTCCAATCTCCCGCCCAGATTCCGCTGGTCAGTGGTTGCACCGGGTCAACAAAGCGAGCCCAGGAATAGACCTGTGGAAGCAATTCGGCGACGATGTCGGCTTTCTTCTTGGGCTCGAAACGCCCGTACGAGCTATCGTTGTTGTTGTCAGGCTCATTCCACAAGTCCCAGGCAAGAATGCGTTGGTCTTTCGCGAAACGCCCGATGATCCCCTTCACATAGGCCTCGAGCCGCGGGTATTCATGCGATGCCTGCAGGGCGTCCGCCCCGGGACTCTGCACCCAACCCGAATTGTGAATTCCGGGAATCGGAGGATGCTGGAGACCCAGCCTGGGGAACGGATCCCAACACGAATCGAAAAGCACCAGCATCGGCCGGATGTGGTGCTTCTTTGCGATGGACAGGAAAGTATCGAGGCGGCTCTCGAAGCCTTCTTTGTCCTGTTGCCAAAGAAGGTCATGCAGGAAGACCCGCATCGTGTTCATGCCGAGACTCTCGGCCCATCCGAGTTCCAGATCGATTCGTTTAGGATCGAAGGTGTCAGACTGCCACATTTCCAGTTGGTTGATTGCGGTTGCAGGAATATAGTTGCTTCCCACAAGCCAGGGCTGAGTTGAGTACCATGCGTTGGCCTGCTCCACCGTCCATCGTTGTCTTGCCATCGCTGGCATGGCTGCAGACAAAACTATGATTATGGCCGCCGCATAACGTATTGCGTTGAGGCTGCAGTAATTTTGCACTCTCGAACAATTTTGAAGGCTGATCATCACGCTCAGTCAAGAGTCTGCCACGCGATGCTGGAAAGGAATATGGTGCAGTTGTACCATACGATGAGCGTGGAAGGACGCCCCCACGTCTGCTTCCCGAAGACTACTTGTTTTGCGAGACAGGTACGCTACTCGCTTTGAACTTTCTTAGAACTGCTCATACCGTTGTCGAGAAGGCGCATAACTGGTCCGGCGATGTTTTGCGTTCTGCCGTGGATGCTGCCCTGGATGAACTCTTAACCATAGGGCGACTTGTGAGAAGTGCAACGAGATTTAGCTAAAATGACTGACAAACTCATCCCGATCGGTTTCCGCATTCTTGAGGTGATGTTCTTCATCGGGGGGATAGGTTGTGTCCTGACAGTGATCGTCGCGTGGGTCGAAATATTTACTGAGGGACTGTCAGAGGATCAGGTCAACGACAAGTAAACGTCCAGCGCAACTATTCGGGGGACGTTCTGGTCGATCGGGCTTGCCCCGTGAATCGGGAGGCAGGTTTTTGAGCCTGCGTTCTGCGACCTTCTCCGTTAACCATCTTCATTAGCCTCTCATGCTCATAAGTGTCGATTCCACCCTCAACGCGCTGAAACTCCTGGCCAGCATTTCGTTCCCGAACGAGAGTAAAAGGGTGGATGAACAAGAATGACATCCTTAAAATTTCGTTGTCCAGTTTGCGGAGCGAAGCCAAATAAGTAAGCTACCGGAAAACCGCAAGTAAGAAAATTCGGCATCCCACAATACAAGGTGGGCAAAATGACAAGCCACGATGAGCGAGTGAAAAAGTTGAAATTCAATATCCAAGCTGCTCTAGAGGATTTGGTCGAGAAGTCGTCTAAATTCGGTCCTGATAGTTCTGAGGTACAAGAAGCCAAGAAGCAACGGGCGTTGAGGGAAAAAGACCTCTATGACTTTCTTGAGGAGCATAAGTAGCTCCAAAAAATCAGGGCAGCCTTGCTTTCACAAAGTTGCCCCACCAAACCCATAGGTATCCTATATGCGTCTAAATATCGCGCTATATAGCTATATAGATGACATCCACACGGGGCTTTGTTGCTCGCCCACGTCAAGGTGATCGGCGATTAGACATCTGCCTGATTACGCGACGTTAATTTTGTGCCGTGCATCGAAGGTTTTGGCCCGACTACGCCCGTGCCTTGCTGGCTCCGCCTCGCCGCGACGGTAGCGGTCCTGATCGGAGCATGGCCGACTGCAGCTGGTGCATGACGGCCATCGATTCGCCGCCGTTATCGACTCTATTATTCGGCCAAAGCTATGGCGAGAGAACCGTCCGGGCCAGGTCGAGTCGCTGAGTTTCCACTTTGTCATTCTGCTCCCGGGCACGGCTGATGAGCTTTTCAAAGTTATACTCGCGCAGACGAGCGTCCAGTATGGAGGCTGCCTGGAGGGCTTTCCAAAGACACTCTTTACCATGTATGCCGAGCACCAGAAGTTCCAGTGACTCGAACATCTCGAAGTTTGTTGAACCCGTATGGCCCAGTTTCAGACGCGCGACCTTTTCTAGGAGCCATCCGCCGGCTTGCTTGATGATGCTTGGGTTGGCCTCGATCTTCAGCGCGATCGAACGGAGGGTCTGATCGTCTTCTTGAATCTCGGGCAGCAGCAGAGCTGCGAACTGCTGAAACCGTTGATCATCATGCTGGTCGTGCATTGCTTTGAGAACCTCAATGGCGATCTGCGCACCGCTGAGGTGATCATTCAGATAAGTGACGAGTGGCTCGGACATCTTCAATACCTCGTGGAGAACGAGCAGGAAAATAATGGTTCAACACTGAGATGCCAAATGCGTCATTAAGGGAAGAAGTGCCGGAGACCAGTTCTATTGAGCTGGAGGACCGTCGAAACATCTTCATGCGGACGGCTCTTCGAGGCCGAGGCCAGCTCTCGTCTGGCTTTCCGGAGAGGTCACTTCGAAGGTTTCAGGTGGCCATAGCTCTCGAATCTATGTGGCGTTTCCCGATAGTTCCTCCGGCTACGCCTTCGCTACCCACGATGGAGATCCTATGCACATCGACCTCCGTCCCACGATCAGCGCAATTGTGGGCGATCTCGCTTCATGCACCCCGGCGGGGAAATATCCCCCGCTTTCACAATAGTTTAGGAGCGATTATCTTTAAAACCTGCTGTCGAATCCGGGATACAACGGGTGTGGACCGGATCTGTCTTAGCGGTGGAAGCTTCCAGAACATGGTGCTCCTGCATCGGACAGTGGTACAGTTGCGTCGTCATGGGCTTCGGGTATTTCTGCATTCCGTGGTTCCACCGAACGATGGCGGCATCTCACTGGGTCAGGCGGCCGTCGCCTGCGAACGGATTCGGACGGGAGAGTGAAGGATGTGCCTTGCCATTCCGGGCAAAGTCATAGAAACATTCGATAAGGTGGGAATGCTGATGGCGCGCGTGCAGTTTGGCGGTATCACGCGAGAGGTCTGCCTTGAATATATTCCTGAAACTGTTGTAGACGACTATGTACTTGTCCACGTGGGTTTCGCCATTAGTCGTATCGACGAAGCTGAAGCTGAGCGCACATACCAGGCTCTCAAGGAATTGGACCAGCTCACTGAATTAAGATCTCCCATCGTCGAAGAACAGTCCGCGCCAGCGTTTCACGATCCTGCGGCAGTCAGGAGCAAAGACCCATGAAATACCTCGATGAATATCGCGATAGTGATATAGCAGCAAAGGTCCTGGCTGAGATGCGCCGTATCCAAAGACGCCCTTGGGTGCTAATGGAAGTCTGCGGCGGTCAGACACACTCTATCGTCAAAAACGGTATTGATCACCTTCTCCCGCAGGGAATCGAACTTGTTCACGGTCCGGGATGTCCTGTCTGTGTCACGCCGCTGGAGATGATAGATAAGGCCCACGCCATCGCACGCTGCCAGAACGTCATCTTCTGCTCTTTCG
>JAATFH010000046.1 GCA_015655315.1 Terriglobales bacterium | reverse complement strand
GCGCCCCGAATCGCCGATGCAAAAGCTTCCCGCGAGAGCGTCGTTCGCACCACCAGTTCCATGTCGGAATAGTCTCGGGTTTGCCGCAGCGGAATATACATCTCGGACCCGCCGGTTTTTTCCAGCGCTTCGTGGCGGACGTCGGCCGCCACGCCGACCACTCGCCTGCCTCCATCTTGTGTCACCACCTGTCCGATCGGGTCTTGCCCAGGCCAGAGCTTTTTGGCAACTGTTTCGTTGATGATGACAACGTTCTGGTTATTCGCCAGGTCCTCCCAGCGGATGTCGCGCCCCTTCAGCAGGTGCATGCCCATCGCCTTCAGATATCCCGGCGAAACAATGTAGACAAACACTCCGATGAAATCCCCGTCCTTGGGTTTCTCCTGGCCCTTTGCTGCAATCCCCCAGCCTCGGTTACGGCTCATCGGCAGATTGTCCGAAATGCCTGCAGCCTCCACGCTGGGCAGCATCGAAACCCGGCGCACAGCCTCCTGCCATATCACCGTCCGCTTGGCCGTGTTCCCGCCATCGTCATAGTCCATGCTGATAGCGGCGGCGCGGCTTGGTTCGAAACCCAGATCGACATCCAGCACCTTCAGAAAGCTCCGCAGCAACAGCCCCGCGCCCACCAGCAGAACGCATGCCAGGGCAACCTCCGAAATCACCAGCACCGACCGCATCCGCTCATGCTTCCTGCCTTCGCTCGTTCCGTGCCCGCTATCTTTGAGCGATTCCTGCAGATCGTTGCGCGACACCCGCAGTGCCGGAGCGATCCCGAAGAGCACACCCGCAGCCACGGCAATCAGCACTGTCCACGCCAGCGCCTTGCCATCCACGCGCACGCTGCTCAGCAGCGGCAGAGCAATCGACCCCTGATGCGCAAGGTAAGCCGTCACAGCGTAGGCGACCGCAAGCCCGAGCACAGCTCCGGCTCCGGAAAGCACCAGGCTCTCCGTCAGCAGTTGCCGCACCAGCCGCCAGCGGTTCGCGCCCAGCGCGCTGCGCATGGCAAACTCCTTGCTGCGCGCTGCTGCCCGCGCCAGCAGCAGGTTCGAAAGATTCACGCAGACAATCAGCAGGATCAGTCCCACTGCGCACCACAGCACAATCAGCGACCGCCGCAGCTTACCGCTTACGTAATCCTTCAAGCCGGTAAGCTGTGCGGTATAGTTTGCTTTGACGTTCGGGTGTTTATGATCGAAAAGGAGCCGGGGGAAAATCTCATCGGCCTCTCTCTGTGCTGCCGCCAGCGTGACTCCCGGCTTCAGCCGTCCCACCAGCGCCAGGTCGTTTCCATCGTCGCGGAAGTCATCCATGATGTAGGGCGTAAAGAGATCGACCTTGGCTCCCGGCGAAAAGACCGAGCCAAAATCCCACGTCTCCGGCAGTACCCCAATCACAGTCACCGAAGTATTGCTCAGGTTGATCGTTCGCCCTATGATGCTGCGATCACCGCCTAGCTGCCGCTTCCAGAACGGATAGCTCAACAACGTCACAGGCTGCGCGTGCTTTACAAATTCTTCAGGCCGGAACAGCCGCCCCATGAATGGTTCAACGCCGAGCGTCTGAAAGAAATTCTCAGCTACCAAAATGCCTGTCACCGGTAGTGGCTGGCCGTTTCCCACCAGCTTGTAGTTATCGGGTCCGGTAAAGGCGAAGTAGCCGCTTACAGACTGGAAAGTGCGGTTCTGCTGCTGGAAGTCCTGAGTGGCGTCCGCCGTATAGGTTTTACCGGATTCATTGGTCCCTGCCTCTTTCTCCACGATCCGCACCAGCCGCTCCGGCTCACGGAAGGGAAGCGGCCGCAGCAGAATCGTATTCACCACGCTGAAGACGGCGACATTCGCGCCAATGCCCAGCCCCAGAATCAGCACCGCGATGATCGTAAAGCCACGGTCCCGCCCCAGCGTGCGGAAGGTGTAGCGCAGGTCCTGCATCAGCACATCGAGCCACGGCAGCCCGCGTGTCTCGCGATGTTGCTCGCGCGCCTGCTGCACTCCGCCAAAACGAACCAGCGCCTTCCGCCGCGCTTCTTCCTCAGACATTCCACGTCGCATGTTTTCCTCCATAGCCAGATCGATGTGCGAAGCCATCTCGTCATTCAGCTCATGGTCGAGCGGCTCTTTGCGGAAAAAAGAACGAAGGCGGCTGAAAGCCTGTCGGAGCGAGGCATTCAGGGAGGCCTTTGATGTGGTCTTGGGAGACGTTTTGTTTGAACCCGTCATTGACCGCCGCCCTCGTTCTGCATGGCCAGTACCCGGCCCATGACACCCTTCAGCCGCTCCCAGTACGCGGCATCCTGTGCCAGCTGCTTCCGTCCCGCATCGGTAATCGAATAAAACTTGGCCTTGCGATTGTTCTCCGACGTGCCCCACGCCGCATCAATCCATCCGCGCTGCTGCAGCCGTACCAGCGACGCGTAGATCGTGCCCTGGTTCAACAGCACCTCATCGCCGCTGATCTGTTCAATACGCCGCGCAATGCCATATCCATGTAGCGACCCCATCGTCGCTAACGTCTGCAGGACCATCAGATCAAGGGTCCCCTGCAGAAGATCGAGTTTCGACTCACCCATCCAGTTCTCCTGTGGTGTAACCACATAACAATCGCACAAACTGATGTGGGATTGCCACAGGGAAAGCGTCAGGAAAACGTCAAATTTCGTTTGACCGGGCGATTTCCCCGATCTTTCTTGCTTACGACTGTGAGCGGGCGTATGGTTCAAGCCGTCCCAGGAATGGAAGCGAAAGTCCCCCCACCGTTGTTGCTGTTGCCAAAGTGAGGCCGGTTTCGTCCCTCGCGCTCGGCATTCTTGGTCCCGAAACTCATTTCGCAAGGACTGGAGCAACACCCATGAAAAAAAACACAGGAATTTGTCTAGGTTTGTGTCTATGCGTCTGTAGTTCAGGCGCCGCGTTCGCGCAGAAAACTGCGGATGGGGTGATGCCGCCGCCTCCGAAGGTGCTCGTCATCCAGCGCGAGTTCGTTAAGCCGGGCCGTGCAGGCAGCGTGCATGCAAAGAGCGAAAGCGCCTTTGTCCAGGCCATGACAGCCGCCAAGTGGCCGACCCACTACTTCGCCGCCGACTCACTGTCGGGCCGGTCGCGAACGCTTTTCTTCATCGGCTATGATTCGTTCGAAGCATGGGAGAAGGACAACCTGGCCACGGCCGGTAACGCGACTCTCTCCTCAGCCCTTGACAGCGCTGCACTCGCGGACGGCGATCTGCTGACCGAATACGACACCAGCGTCAATGTCTTTCGCGACGACCTCAGCCTTCATTCACCCGTAAATATCGCGCGGATGCGCTATATGGAGATCTCCCGCTTCGTCGTCCGTCCCGGGCACTCCATGGAATGGGAAGCCCTCGTCAAGATGTATAAGACTGCCTACGAAAAGGCTGTTCCCGATACGCACTGGGCCGTTTTCCAGAGCATGTATGGCACGGATAACGGGGGCGTCTTCCTCGTCTTCACGCCGATGAAATCTTTGGGGCAGATCGATCGTTCCTTCGCCGACTCGAAGAAGTTTTCTGACAGCCTCGGACAAGACGGGATGAAAAAACTGGAGGATCTGGAAGCCTCCTGCGTCGAGTCAGTCCAGACGAACCTGTTCATGTTCAACCCGAAGATGAGCTATCCGACCGATGCATGGATCAAAACCGATCCCGATTTCTGGTCCCCAAAATGATGGCTTGACCGGGCATGAACCGCAATCCACCGGCGCTTCATCCTGGTTGTCATCCTGAGCGGAATAGGACGCGTTTTTTGCGTCATACGCGGTCGAAGGGGCTGCTGTTTTCCCGGCTTAGCCACACATTTTTGTCGACCGGAGAGAAAACAGATCCTTCGCCGTGGCTCAGGATGACAATCCTTTGTGGACAGCGACCCTGTTCAGGCCGGGGTGGAAACTATTTTCCGGTATTCATCCTCGGTAAAGGCGCGGAGTGTTTCCGTTTGAATATTGCCTCCAGCAGCCAGGGCAAGGGCCGCTTTGGCGAAGGTCGCGTCATCGGGTGCCTCGACGACAATCACCATGTCGTATTGGCCCATGACCATATAGAAGTCCTTCATCTTGACGCCGACGGCTTCAAAAGCCTTCCTGCCCGCGTCGAGCCGCGATGGGCTTTGTTCCACACTTTTCAGCCCCTGGTTTGTCCACTTGGACAGGACAACATAAGTAGGCATGGAATACCTCCGCCGGAATTATAGGTCTCAAAAGTCTGCCGCTCTGAAGAATAAGCTATAGAAATCGCAATCGGAGTGCGCAGCCTGTAGACTGTGTGTGCCATGGGAAATAAAAACAAGGGAAAACGCGAAGAGAAGAAACAACCCAAGCCCAAACCAAAGGCTGTAGCCGGGCGTAAGCGCGAAGACTTCACCCAAACCGTCACGCGGACCGTGAAAGAGCCTGCGGGACCAAGTTAGGGCATTGCTTCGCAGGGACAACTGCAAACATGTTGTCTCGTCTGAGAGACTCCTGGTCATGAAGGAGAACATTTGCGCAAACAGGATGTGAGACGGTTCAGGCAGTTTTATTCGTTGCAACAATTATTGGCGTGGAATCTCACCCCTTTTCGCTAAATTGGGAACAGGGGTGGAAGCAGAGAGGATTGAGCCGCAAGCGGTATCATGCTCTCCGTGTCTGGCTGGCATTCTGCTTTTATGTAACTGACTCCGAAACACTTGCTGGTTTGAGGGGAAAGGCGCCCGGCCGGCGCCTAGCGGATAGGCGACAATCAGGATATGCAGTTCATCGACCTTAAAGCGCAGTACAGCAGGCTGAAGTCTGACATAGACTCACGTATCCAGGCAGTCCTCGATCACGGCCGGTACATTCTCGGGCCGGAGGTCGCAGAACTCGAAACCCGTCTGGCGGAGCGCACCGGCTCGAAGCACTGCATCGGCTGCGCGAGTGGCACGGACGCGCTGCTCCTGGCGATGATGGCGCTGGAAATTGGCCCCGGCGATGAAGTGATCACTTCGCCCTTCACCTTCTTTGCCACCGGCGAAATGATCGCACTGCTGGGAGCCGTTCCGGTCTTCGTCGACATCGATCCGGAGACGTATAACATCGATCCCTCGAAGATCGAGGCCGCGATTACGCCGCGCACGAAGGCGATCATGCCAGTAAGCCTGTACGGCCAGTGCGCTGACTTCGACCCGATCAATGTAATCGCCGCGAAACACGGATTGGCTGTGATTGAAGATGCAGCCCAGAGCTTCGGTGGAACTTACAAGGGACGCGAATCGGGCAGCCTGAGCACAATCGGTTGCACCAGTTTCTTCCCGTCGAAGCCGCTCGGCTGCTACGGCGACGGAGGAGCACTCTTCACCAACGACGACAACCTGGTCGACCGCATGCAGCTGCTGCGTAACCACGGACAGGACCGCCGCTACCATCATGTTGCGATCGGTATCAATGGACGCCTCGATACGATCCAGGCTGCCGTTCTGCTTGCGAAACTCGACGTCTTCGACAGCGAACTCGAAGCCCGCCAACGAGCCGCAGCCGCTTATCAGGAGCAGCTCAAGGATGTAGTTCAAACGCCCGTCGTGCGTGAGGGATATACCAGTCCCTATGCGCAGTACACCATTGAGGTCGATGAACGCGATGCTGTCCAGCAAGCCCTTCAGCAAGCGGGAATCCCCACTGCCGTCCACTATCCCGTCCCTCTCCACCTGCAGCCGATATTTGCATCCATGCACCTGGGGGAAGGTGCTTTTCCGCACTCCGAGCAGGCAGGAAAGCGCGTGCTGAGCCTCCCCATGCACCCCTACCTCGAAGCCGGGCAGATAGACCAGGTCGCCAAGGCGGTGCGGCAGGCAATTGCGGATGTGACCACGGTTACCAAATGAATACGAAAGAACACGGCTGAAAACTACTGGGGGATTGACAGCAGGCATCTCTGGGGTAAGAATCGCATCAAACATTTCACGACCGAAATGTTTGAGGTATCGGCCGCCTATGTTGGGAGACCGCTTCACCACCCGCGATGTTCTTGAGCTGACCGGCGTCACCGCGCGCCAGTTGCAGTGGTGGGATGAAAAGCGTGTGGTTGTGCCGGAGCGCGATGGACGCAATCGCATCTACTCGACTGCCGACCTGGTCGAAATCCTCGTCATCGAAGAGCTTCGCCGTCGGCATATCTCGCTGCAACAGGTGCGCCGCGTACTTCGATTTCTGCGTAAAGAGGTGCATAGCCGTCTTGCCGACATTGTGCAGGGCCGCAAGCCGCACCACCTGCTTCTGGACGGAAAGCACGTCTATCTTGAATCGGATTCCCGACAAATTGTGGATCTCATGCGCAACACAAATCAGCCGATGCTGTTGATATGTTTAACGGACGCAGTCAGCCGGTTGCATGTTGACGCGGGTGAAGTTCTTGCCAGAAATCCGAAGCCGGTAGGTCAGCACCGGAGCAGAAGGAGGGTACCGGAAGAAGCGAGCACAGCATAACAGCAGGGAAATCCCCAGTCAGAATCACAGGCACGTATCGAAAGCAAGCCCTAAAAGGAGGCAACTATGTCCGCAGAATTGCAATTGCTGGAAGAATGGATCCCAGAGCAGATGGAGCCGGGAACCTTGTTTGTGCTTGAGAACGCGGGAACGATGGGCGATGCGAAAAATCCCTACTGGGCCGTGCTGGCCTGCCCGAGCTGCGGCGCGCTTGGTCTCATTACGCGAGCGCAGTTTGCCGGTCTTGAATCGATGATCTGCGGCGCGAACAACTGCTCCGCAGAGTATTACCTACGCGAAGAAGATATTGAATATCGCAAGCCGCACTAACTTCACTCATTGTAAGGTTGATTGCAAGAAAGGCTGCCTGCGGGCAGCCTTTTCTCACAGCTAAAAAGCAGGGTTAAGCACGCGTATAGGAAGCGATGGCGCTGGCCTCGTCATCCTTCACGTCAAAAACGGTATAGAGCTTGGTGATCTGGAGCAGATCATGAACCTTCTTGGTCAGGTTCAGAAGCTTCAACTCACCGCCCTGATTGCGAACAGTGGTGTAGGCGCTCACCAACTCACCGATGCCCGAACTGTCAATGTAGTTCACATCGCCCAGGTTGAGTAGGATAAGCTTGGATCCCTTTGCAAGTAGATCCCGGACTGCATCGCGCAACTGCACACTGCCTTCGCCGAGGGTAATGCGGCCGCTAAGATCGAGAATGGTTACACCGTCCACCTGACGGGTATTCACCTTCATGCTCACGTAAAATTCCTCCTTAAACTAACTGCCGGTTTGAGCGGTCCCAAGATGCTTTATCAGTGTCAGCTCGGTTCCAGGATGCAATTGCTTGAAGTGTACCTCATCCATAAACGAGCGGATGAGAAAGATTCCACGACCGGAGCCGCGCAATAGATTTTCCGGGGCGAGGGGATCGGGAAGCGTCTCCGGATCAAGCCCTTTTCCCTGGTCGGCGATTCGTATGACGAGTGCCTCGCCGGTATTTTCAAAGGACGCCGTGATGCGTTTTTCCGGATCGTAGGAATTGCCGTGCAGGACCGCGTTGACCGCCGCTTCCCGTACCGCCATGGCGATGCGGAATACCTCGTCTTCGTCCATGCCGGCCTTCTTGGCCATCTGCTCGGCTGTTTGTTCCACCCGGTTCACGCTGTCGAGCGAGGATTCGAGTGTATACGTTATCCGGCCTGCCTGCGATCCAGTCAATTGGTGATCCTCGCCATAATGCATGGACATCCTTATCTTTAAGCTGTTGTAGGGCAGTTTGCTTGCTTGGCGAAGCAATGTCAAGCAGGCTCAAATCCCATCTACGAAAATCATTCCACGTCGGAACGAATTATGGCGAATTTCACTTGCATCTGATCGAAAAAGATACAGCCGTGCCGATGCCTGTTAGACTGCACGCGGGACGCGAAATCGAATGACTGAAAAGCGCAATGGACCGAGTCTGGCACTGCTTCTTGGCACACCGGTGACGGAGCCGGGCGGAAGCCTGTTTGGACGGCTGAAGGACATTGCGGTGGAAACGGGCGCGGACGCTGGCCGGATAGCCGGTCTGGTGCTGAAAACAAAAAAAGGGCTGGAACTGGTTCCCGCAACGGAGGTGATGAGCACGCCGAGCGGGGTCCTCGAACTGAGCTCTACAGCGGCCGTACAGCCCCTGCGAGGCGATGAGAATTTCATTCTGCTGAAGCAGGACCTTCTGGACCGCCAGATTATCGACGTGCATGGGCGCAAGGTTGTCCGCGTCAACGATGTAGACCTGCAGTGGTTTTCCCGCGACGAGAAGCAGGATCTGCGCGTGCGCGAGGTGGAAGTCGGGCCGCGGGGTGCGGTGCGCCGGCTTTTTCTCGGAGTTCTCCCACGGCACATTCTGGACAAGCTGGCGCGGCAATTCCCGGCGAAGGTCATTCCGTGGGAGTTTGTCGATGTGATCGAAGTAGACCCCGCGCGGCGGGTGAAGCTGAAGATCGAACACGAGCGGCTGGCGCAGCTGCATCCGTCAGACATCGCGGACATCCTCGAGCATCTTGCCCCCGCCGAACGCGAAGCGATTCTGACCACGCTAGACGAGGAGGTTGCTGCCGAGACTCTGGAAGAGGTGGAGCCAAAGCTGCAGAAAGCGATGATCGAGTCGCTGGATTCGGAGACGGTTGCGGGAATCGTCGAAGAAATGGACCCGGGAGCCGCGGCCGACCTGCTGGCTGAATTACCCGAAGATCGTTCCGAGGCCATTCTGGAAGAAATGGACCCGGAAGAGAGGCAGGAGGTGGAAGACCTGCTCGAATTCCGGGAGGACTCTGCGGCTGGGCGTATGACGCCGGCTTTTGTGCAGGTCTCTGTCGACGCAACGGTCGCGGATGGAGTGGAGGCTCTGCGGAATTTCGAAGCCGATCCCGAAACGATCACGGAAGTGTATCTGGTAGACGAGCAGGACATTTTGAAAGGTGTCGTGCCGCTGGGCCGGATGATCCTGGCAAAACCGGAAACCAGGCTGGGTGTTCTGACGGAGCCGCGCTTTATTTCATGCAAGGCGGATGATCACCAGAACTACGTTGCCGAGTTGTTCGACAAATACAACCTGCGCGCATTGCCCGTGGTGACGGACGAAGGCCGGCTCGTCGGCATTATCGAGGCGGACCATGTGATTGCCTTCCTGAGAGACAAAATTTAGAGATGCACGCGGACGTTTGTTCATAGGCTCGCGCGTGATATGTTCGCCATAGAAACACTCCCTCACAATTTTGGAAATGTAGTAACCCGAGACCAAGATCCCGCATGCTGAAACAATGGAGAACCCGGATATTTCTGTTCCTTGCTGTGCTTGGGCCGGGATTCATTACTGCGAATGTTGATAACGATCCCAACGGGATCCTGACCTATTCGCAGGCGGGCGCGCAGTTCGGTTATTCGCTTCTCTGGACGATGATCCCGAT
>JAATFH010000237.1 GCA_015655315.1 Terriglobales bacterium | reverse complement strand
GATTGCCGTCAGGGCCTTCCGGATTTACATAGATCAGGCCCATCTGCACTGCGGCGAGCGGGTTCTCCAGATTACGCTCATGGGAGCCGCCAGCGGTGCGATCATGTTCCGTGCCATGCATCTCGGCGTCGGCCACGAGCACGCCGTCACCGGACTTTCCTTTACCATAGCGAAGATCGCCGCCCAGCCATGTTTTCTCGGTGCCCCAGTAGACGTCCTGATCCGGCTCCCAGACATCCTCACGCCCGCCGCCAAAACCGAAGGTCTTAAAGCCCATCGACTCCAGAGCGACGTTGCCCGTGAGGATGATGAGGTCGGCCCATGAAATTTTGTTGCCATACTTCTGCTTGACCGGCCAGATCAGCCGACGCGCCTTGTCGAGGCTGACGTTGTCGGGCCAGCTGTTGAGCGGAGCAAAGCGCTGCTGGCCGGATCCGGCACCGCCGCGACCGTCACCGGTGCGGTACGTTCCCGCGCTGTGCCACGCCATGCGAATGAACAAAGGTCCGTAGTGGCCGAAGTCCGCCGGCCACCAGTCCTGCGAAGTAGTCATCACCGCCAGGAGATCTTTCTTCACGGCCGCCAGGTCGAGGCTCTTGAACGCTTCGGCATAGTTGAAGTCCTTGTCCAGAGGATCGGACAGGGACGAGTGCTGGTGGAGGATGTTCAGCTTCAACTGGCTCGGCCACCAGTCACGGTTCGATGTGCCTTCGCCTGCGGCGTGATGGAACGGGCACTTCGTTTCGGTTGACATGCGATTTCTCCTTTTGCTGGTTGAGTCCAACTACCGGGTCTGCGGGAGCCCCAGATATAGTTTGCCTCGACCAGATGAATGTAGCATTATGGAGTTGCATAGTTCCAATACATAGTTCCCATCCGGAGTATAGGCATAGCCTATGGAGTTTCACCAGCTACGGTACGTCTGTGCAATCGCGGAAACAGGCAGCTTCAGCCGCGCCGCCGAGCGCTGCCAGGTCGCCCAGCCTTCGCTCTCGCAGCAGGTTCTCAAACTCGAAGAAGATTTAGGTGCAAGACTCTTCGACCGTCTGGGCCGCAGCGTCCGCCTCACCGAGGCCGGTCGCGCCTTTCTGCCTCACGCCCGTTCCATTCTGGGCCAAATGGAGACAGCGCGATCCAGCGTGGCCGATAAGTGCGCGGACGTTCGGGGCAGTGTGGCCGTGGGCGTTATCCCGACCATTGCGCCCTATCTGATGCCGCGCTACACGACGGTCTTTGCGAAGAAGTATCCGGAAGCGAAGCTGCGCATCGTCGAAGAAACAACGCCGATCCTGGTCGAAAGCCTGCGGGACCTGTCGATCGATCTTGCGATTCTTGCTCTCCCACTGCGCCACAAAGACCTGGAGTTGTTTCCCCTTCGCACCGAACCGCTCTTCGCCGCGTTGCCCAAGGATCATCCCCGTGCCGGTGCCGAATCGCTGGCTCTCAAAGATCTCCGCGGAGAGTCCTTTGTTATGCTGCGCGACGGCCACTGCTTCCGCGACCTCAGCATCGCCGCCTGCACTCATGCCCGCGTCACGCCGCGCATCGCTTTCGAGAGCGGCCAGTTCAGCAGCCTCTTTGGAATGGTCGCCGCCGGCGTCGGCATCTCGCTCGTCCCCGAAATGGCCATAGACAGAAACGCTGGCTGCCGCTATGTGCGCCTCAGCGACGCGCGCGCGACGCGCACCATCGTTGCCGCCATTCTGCGCGGACGCAGCTTCAACCGCGTTCAGCAGGCCTTTTTATCAGGGATCAAAAATTAGGGCAGCACGGCATTGGAACCTGTCCATCGCTAACCACGAAGATCACGTTGTCCATCGCAGTAAACTTTGATGAGGCCGGTTTACCCTCTCGACCGATCTAGTCCGCCGAGGTGCGACATGGAGTTGAAACCCTTCCTTCTCGATAAGTGGCTTGACAGCTACGAACACGGCATTGAATTCAATCTGGCGGCAAGCACCGGTCCGGCGTGGTCCTTAAATGAGATCCTGAGCCTCGCCAGCGACGAGGAGCGTGAACTCTTCTTAAATCACAAAGTGGTTTACAGCCGTCCGGCAGGCGCGGAAGGTTTACGATCCGCGATCGCCGACATGCAGGGAGTGGATGTCGACCATGTACAGGTTGTGACTGGTGCCTCTGAGGCTCTGCTGGTTCTCATGTGGCTGGCGGCAGAACCAGGCGCCAACGTAATCCTGCCCCAGCCGGGCTTCACGACATTCTCGGCGCTACCCGAGTCTCTTCGGCTCGAGACCCGCTACTATGCGCTTCGAAAAGAGAATGGGTTTGCCATCGATGTCGAAGAGATCAAGAAACTCACGGATCGAAACACGAAGCTCGTCCTGATCAATAGTCCGCACAATCCAACCGGTGCCACGATGAGCGATGCCGAGCTGGACATCCTGCACGAGCACACGTCATCACGCGGAATCCAACTCATCAGCGACGAGGTTTACCATCCTATCTATCATGGACAACCGACAAAATCGGCCGCTCGCTTACCTTACGCCACGGTCATCCATGATTTCTCGAAGGCTTTTCCCTTATCCGGAGTCCGAACCGGATGGATGATTGAGCATGATGCCGAACGCCGCGAGCGCTACTGGAATGCACGCGCCTATTTTTCCATCTCAAACAACACTGCAGGAGAAATGCTGGCGGAGATCGCGATGCGGCACCGGGACATCGTACTCGGCAAAACGCAGAAAACAGCCAGTGAAAATCTTCGCCAGCTTAGCGACTTCATGGCCAAGCATTGTGAAACGATTGGCTGGATTGCTCCTCGTGGTGGCATGACCGCATTTCCATGGCTGCTAAGCGGAGAAAACAGCCGCGCCTTTTGCCAGGCCGCCGCAGAGCGGGGTGTGCTGCTAGCACCCGGGGAGTGTTTTGACATGCTTTCGCATTTTCGTCTTGGCTTCGCAGCCATAAGTGAAAAATTTCCGGCCGCACTGAACCGGCTCGGCGAACTCATCGCAAGTTTGCCTGGATAAATCTGACCAGAGGATAACGCAAAGCGATCTTGTGAAGCGTCATAGTGCACGTCGCATTTTACAAGTCGAAAGCCCCATAATAGAGCGCTTTCCGAGATTGTAAGTCGCCGTATCTAACCGCAGTCAGTATCCGCTTGTTTCCATCTAACCCCATCGGGGTACTTCATTCTTCCTTCCGCGAGGTACACCATGAAGCTTGCTTTGAGTTATCTCCTTAGCAGCTTTTGGTGGTAGATAAAAAAGCACTTATCTCGTGATGACTTTGCCTGATCCGAACTCGCATAGTACCTCCATGAATCACATCCAGCACGGACAGCAGTGATCGCACAGGTTCGGGAGGCAAGCATAGTATTTGTATGGAAGAGACCAAATGCTCCACTAAGAATGACGTGAGTGCCCATCCGCAGAACAGCCCGAAATCTGCGAGTTCAACGCTCGGCTTCTCCACTTCCCAAGATCCGCTCGGCGCTCTCAACGTGCCTGATGAGCCGGAACAGGCGCAGCCATGAAAGCCCTATTATCCACGGGTATAGTACCCGCTCCGGTGGCGGCAGTGCTGGTCGCCCTATTCTTCGCGGTCATGCTCGTCATGCCATGGTTCTGGCATAGGAGGGCGACTAAATACCGAGGACAAGCCGATGAATAGTTGCGCGGGCCGTCCTCCCTGTAAGGATGGAAGAGTTGGGGGGCACATAGTTACGATTCGACCTGGGCCTTCATAGAAGCGCGACCATCTGGACCAAGGCTCGAACCACAGTGTGCCCCGCGTCACAGACGTTGTTGTAACGTGACATGTATACTCGTTCGGATTGCCTCCTCATCCCCCGACACGAGCGAATAACTTCCGAATTACCGGATCATCTGGTTACGCAATCCGTTTCCGCTACTAATCCAGCGTTATCTTCTAAAATCGGCTGGCTTCGGGTACTTACACACCTCGAAGAAGCGTCCGCATTCCATTTACTATCCACATATCCCCATCTGTACGTTAAAATCGTTCGACACTTCTTTGCCTTCGTTCTTCGAAACTCATTTGGTGATTTGCGGTAGCACTACAGAAGTTCTCTACATCTGTTTTCTGTATCTGTTTTCTGTTCAAACGGATACGGGTAGCCTTGGTTGGACTACGGGCAAACTCGACAAGTCGACTGCAAAAGGACAATGAAAGTATGCCTGTTGGCAGTGTCTATCATCCTGTTAAGTCACAAGTGTTCCTGACACTCGTCCTATGTGTACTTCTCGGCGGGTGCAATCCGAAGGAGGCAGAAAGCCCATCTTCGATTGCATTTGATAAGGTACCTCCGATCGGGGAAGGCGGGCCAGTGCCGCTTAGCCCTGCTGCCGGTCGTGTGACAGGTGCTCGCCCCGGGGACAAGGTCGTTCTATTTGCCAGGGCAGTGAATGGAGTCTGGTGGGTGCAGCCTCAGGCGATTCAACCATTCATCACGATTCAACCCGATTCGAGTTGGAGGGTTTCGACCCACCTGGGCACAGAGTACGCAGCTCTTCTCGTTGAGCCGGGATATCGTCCTCCCGCAACCACAAATGCGCTACCAGATCCGGGGGGCAAAGTGCGCGCCGTAGCGGTAGTCAAAGGTGTCGGATCGTTCATCCCGGAGGCTTTCAAGACTCTTCAGTTCAGCGGGTATGAATGGATGATTGTGAATGCGATTAACGAGCACAATGGCACGCCCGACATTTACGATCTCGCGAATGCGTCGACTGACTCGAATGGCCACCTGCACCTTCGTATCGTTCGGAAAGCCGATCACTGGACTTGTGCGGGAGTGATTCTCACGCACAGTTTCGGATATGGCACGTATCTTTTTACGGTGGAAGACGTTTCCCATCTGGCGCCGGCTGTAACTCTAAGCCTTTTTACCTGGGACGACCTGGGCGCGGAGCAGAATCACCGGGAAATGGATATAGAAATCAGCCGCTGGGGCGACCCGGCCGTTAAGAATGCGCAATTCGTCATGCAGCCTTACTATGTTCCAGAGAATGTTGCGCGGTTTGCAGCACCGTCCGGGCTGCTCACATATTCCTTTCACTGGGAGGCAGCGAATGTTTCATTCAGGGCATTTCGCGGTGCAGACAGGTTCTCTCAGGCAAATGTAGTAGCGAGCCACGCTTTTACTTCGGGGATTCCATCCCCCGGCAGCGAAGCTGTCAGCATGAACTTTTGTGCTTTCGGCTTTTCCAAGGTGTCTCTACAAAACGATGCAGAGGTCGTCATTGACAAGTTTCAGTACCTTCCGTGACGCGCGAAGCAATCAGGCGCGCTTTCTACGCCTGATACTGACAATGCTCATGGCGGTATGTTTTGTCGGCTCGACATACGCAGTAGACTCCAGAAGGGCTTTCTCACAATACATACACGACCATTGGAACGCCGAGAATGGCTTTCCCGGTGGACAGGTCAATGCCTTTGCCCAAACCCCGGACGGATATTTGTGGATCGGAACGGCGAAGGGCCTATTTCGCTTCGACGGACTGAACTTTGTTCCAGCCCAGCAGTTGGACCCGGCGTCTCCGTCCATACTGGATGTTCTCGGCCTGACGACGGACGGCGAAGGAAACCTATGGGTGCGGATGAAAGGTTCAATCCTGCGCTATCGCGGCGGTACGTTTGAAGATGTCATGTCTGACCTGGCTCCCGGATCCTTTGTCACCGCCATGAATCGAGCAACGGACGGGGGCGTTCTTCTGTCGAATCTGATGCATGGCGAGATTCTCTATGGAAGAAAGGGCTTCAAGAGCCTGTCGTCATCGAAGATTTTCCTGACGGCGCTGGTCATCTCCATTGCTCAAACATCCGACGGTAAAATCTGGATCGGAACTCGGAATGCTGGCCTCTTCTACCTCAGCAACGGGCAAATCGTGTCCATTACAGAAGGCTTGCCCGACCGAAAGATCAACTCTCTATTGCCAATGGAAAATGGCAAGCTATGGATTGGTACCGATAATGGAATTGCACTTTGGGACGGGACTACCATCTCAAAGAACAACGTCCCGCAATCCCTGAGCCATGTCCAGGTATCAGCTCTGATGCGAGACCGCGATGCAAACGTGTGGGTCGGTACATCGCGTGGACTTCTACGCTTGAATGCCACAGGCGTTTCCTGGTTGCAGGAGTCGGACAAGCAGTCGACCCGCCAGATAACGACTTTGCTTGAAGATCGGGAGGGAAATATATGGATAGGAAGCGTGCAAGGCATCGAGCGTCTTCGGGATAGCCCATTTGTAACTTACTCAGTTCCCGAAGGTATGCCATCCGAAAGTACCGGCCCTGTTTATGTTGATTCGCAAGATCGTACCTGGTTCGGTTCATCGAATGGCCTGTATTGGATGAGAGATGGGAAAGTTACGCCTGTATCAGACGCCGGTCTGAACGACGACGTTATTTATTCGCTGACCTCTGGAAAAGACGACTTGTGGATCGGCAGACAGCAGGGAGGACTGACGCATTTCATCTTCAAGCAAGATGCCATTGTTGCGGATACATATACGCAGGCAAATGGGCTTGCTCAGAATAGCGTTTACTCCGTGTATGAGAGCCGTGATGGAACAGTCTGGGCGGGAACGCTCAGCGGTGGCGTCAGTCAGCTTAAGGATGGTGTCTTCACAACCTACACGACGGCTGATGGTCTCGCTTCCAATTCAGTGGTATCCATCGAAGAAGGCCCCGATGATACGATGTGGTTCGCGACACGCGGCGGATTGAGCGTGTTATCCCATGGCCGGTTGCAAACCTACACAGTCCGGGACGGCTTGCCATCGGAGGACGTGATTTCTCTGCTCAAAGATTCGCGTGGAACTTTATGGATTGGAACTGCGGGAGGCCTCGCCACGCTCACGTCGGGCAGAATTCATAGCGTGTCGGCACTCCCGGAATCATTGCATGAGCCGATCCTGGGGCTCGCAGAGGATAAGAGCGGATCGCTGTGGTTCGCGACTTCGGGTCACGCGGTAAAGGTGAACCGAGACAGACTGCTGAATGGGACGCTCAAAGAAGAAGACATCCGGGAGTATGGTCTTGCGGATGGTCTGCATGGAACCGAAGGCGTGAGACGCAACCGGTCCGTTGTGACAGATCGGCACGGTCAGATATGGTTTTCCTTAAATCACGGAGTCTCGGTTATCGATCCGGCACGCGTGGGTGACTCGCTGCCCGCAATTCCTCATATTGAAAAAGTATCGGCCAATGGTGCTCCGATCACTATGCCGGATCCGGTTCATATTTCCGGGCCGCTGCCGCGGATTGCTTTCAACTACACAGGCCTAAGCCTGGCTGTTCCGGAGCGAATCCGATTTCGATACAGGCTCGATGGTTTTGATAGTGGCTGGAGTGACTCAACCGCCGCGCGGCAGGCCGTCTACACCAACCTCGGTCCCGGTTCATACCGCTTCCGGGTCATATCGTCAAACAGCGATGGATTGTGGAATGGTTCGGAGGCTGCCTTCTCGTTCAAGATTGAGCCGGCGTTCTGGCAGGCCTGGTGGTTCCGAATTTCCTGCGTGCTCACCCTGGCATTGATCGCATGGATACTTCACCGCCTACGAGTGCAACAGGTGTCCAGGCAGATGCAGTCCAGACTTGAGGAACGCCTTGAGGAACGAGAGCGAATTGCCCGGGATTTGCACGACACGTTGCTACAAGGGTTTATCAGTGCTTCCATACAGCTTGATGTTGCAAATGATCGCATACCTGCTGATTCACCGGCGAAACCACTCGTAGAACGGGTCCTGGGACTGATGAGACAGGTAAGCGAAGAGGGCCGGAATGCAATTCGCAGTCTTCGTTCGTCGCGTCGTGAGTCCTACCCTCTCGAACAGGCGCTCTCGCGGATTGGAGGGGAATTTACCAATGAAAAACAGGTTGATTTCCGCGTCATTGTGCAAGGCGTGCCGCAGTCCTTACATCCCGCAATTTGGGATGAGGCTTATCGCATTGGCCGTGAAGCGGTGATCAATGCATTCCGTCACTCCCGCGCGAGCAAGATTGAAGTAGAAGTCGAATATACATTTCGAAATCTGCGCATTCTCGTACGTGACAATGGGCGCGGCATCGATGCTCAGGTACTCCACACCGGGCGTGAAGGTCATTGGGGGCTTTCGGGGATGCGGGAACGATCGGAACAAATTGGCGCGACGTTCGGAGTCCTGAGCCGCACCGGTACGGGAACGGAGGTTGAACTCTCAATCCCGGGCCACATCGCATTCGAATCCGAATCTTCGCGTCGCTGGCCAAAGTGGTTCAGCAAGTTATTTTCGAGAAAGACAGAAGTAGATCGTCCACCAGCCAGCAAGGAGTAAGCAAATGAGCGATCCAACACGCATTCGAGTCTTCAGCGTCGATGACCATCCCCTGCTACGCGAGGGAATCTCCGCACTCATCAATAACCAGCCGGACATGCTCGTGGTGGGCGAGGCATCCACCGGAAAGGAGGCTATCCAGGGCTTTCGAGAGCATCAGCCAGATGTCGCCCTCATGGACGTTCGACTTCCCGATATGACGGGCATAGAGGTGGTGATCGCGATCCGAAATGACTTTCCCGAGGCTCGTTTCATCATGCTGACGACCTCTGAAGGCGATGTTGAAATCCAGCGAGCGCTTGAGGCCGGAGCACGTGGCTACATGCTCAAGAGCATGCCACCCAAGGATCTAGTCGAGGCGATCCGTCAGGTGCACGCAGGCAAGAAGCGCATACCGCCGGAGATTGCCGCGCATCTGGCTGAGTATTACAGTGATGAGACTCTCACGACCCGCGAGATCGAGGTCCTCAAACAGATCAGCGGCGGCAACCGTAACCGGGATATCGCCGAAAACCTTTTCATCTCGGAAGAGACCGTCAAGGTTCACATCAAGCACATCATGCAGAAGCTTGGGGCCAATGATCGCACGCAGGCGATTGCGATCGCCTTACGGCGCGGAATCATTCATTTGTGAAAAGTACGTGGCGCTGGTAAAGGTTCTACCTCAATGGTGGTAGAACAAGATGCCGAGCGATGGGGATTCGCCCAGCGATTGCAGCAACTAATCTTACTTCCATGGGGCTGGTCGCGCGAGCTAATCCAGGAGGAAGATGCTTGCCCAAACTGTATTCCACATTTCCGGACGGTTGGTCTGGCTTCGGTTTGCTGTTGTTGCGTGTGTCGCTTGGCACAACGGTCATCATTCAGGGTTTGGCTTATTTACTTGAACGGCAGAACTTGAGATTTGGGGCGTGGGCCGTGTGTCTGCTTGCGCTCGGCAGTGGCGGTGCGCTGCTCATGGGGCTTCTGACTCCGGTTGCGAGCACCATTGCGTTTCTCGGTGGCATTGGGTTTGCGTTCTCCTGGCTTCCGGCACCGAGTTGGAATTTCTTTTGGGGTAATCCATTGAGCATTGACGCGATCATCATGGCTCTGGCAGCTGTTTTCCTTGGCCCAGGGGCGTTTTCGCTCGATGCCCGCCTGTTTGGACGACGCAAAGTCATCATCCCTCGCACTTCACCCCCACCAAAACCTTAACTCATCCCCCGACCTGCATTTCCTCCACAATTCCATCATCGTCTTAGATCAGGAAATGATTCAGGTCGGCACTTCCCTTTTGACCTCAGCAAGAGCGTCGGCATTGCTTTCGAACTCACCAGATAGTGGTATCTCGTCATGCCATCTGCAGTGGTACACAATGAAGTCCCTTTTTGCGTTATCCCTTGAATCACTCTGCAGGGGTAGATAGAAAAGCTCTTATCTCGTGATGTGCATTCTCCGGCGAACCGGCATAGTACTTCTATGCAGTGCGTGGCGCTCAGTGAGTGACGGAGTGAGTGCCGAACAAGCGGGCCTCCAAAAAGAAGCGAATTCAAAAAGAATCGGAGAGTAAGTATGTCTGGAATTCGGATTGAAAATTGGGAAATCATTACGCTCCCTTGGGAAAAAAAGCATTCTCTGCATGGTCAGGTATACGGACATCCTCGTGTTCCTGATGGGAATAGTGTGACGACTTCCATTTTGAGAGATTTGCGCGAAGATACGGCCGTAACGAATTCCGGTACGGTCTATCTGCTCGGCAAGCGCAAGGAACAGCCTTTCAACACGGACGCAGCAACAGCAACAAAGGAATTCCAGTGCCTGTCAATGTAACCGCCGTCGATACCATGCAAATTGCCAATCGCGCTGGGCTTCATCCGCCGCTGGCTGCTCCTCTCTTTCGGGACGACGAAGGAAAGAAGAACTCTATTGAGCATGCTGTTGGCAACAATGAGCGGAGCGCCGCGATAGCAAAGCCCATCGCTCTCGTATTTACAGACGTGATTGGCTCGAGCTCGGCCAAGCGCGCATCTGTGCTGGGTCCCGATGTCAACGCGCGGGATCGCGCCTATCTCGAAAGCATCCAGGCCAAATACATGCGGCTGATTCGCAGCGCGGTTTTCGAACACAATGGCAAAGAGATCATGACCATCGGCGACTCTTTCTTTCTTACCTTCGAGAATCCCGTCGACGCGATCCGTTGCTGCGCTGCCATCCAACAGCGTCTGTACGTCCAGCCCATCGAGACCCCGAATGGGCCCCTGCAGCTGCGCATCGGCATTCATGTCGGCACGCCGACATACTTCGAAAACAGCTGGTACGGTACCGACGTCGACACCGCTGCGCGCACCGAATCCGTCGGTTCGCCTGAACAGATCGTCGTTACGGAGGCGGCCCGCCAGGCCATGGGCGATCCCACAAACATCAAATTTCGTCTGCTCGGCACTTTCTGTCTGAAAGGTGTTGGCAATGTAAGACTCTGGGATGCTGGCTATAACAGGAACAAGCTGCGCCGGGCAGCAATGGCTTCCATCGAGCAACGCCGCCGCATACGGATCGTCGCCAACATTGCGTTCACCCTGGGAGCCATCGCTCTGGCTGGCGGCGGAAGCTGGAGGTGGCGGCAGGATCGGATGGCCGACGTCTTAGCGAACTCGGCGAAGCAATCCATTTTTGTGGAGAATCTTGAAAACAAAACAGGCGACCCGGTCTTCGACAATACGCTTACGGACGGGTTTACTGCCCAGCTTGAACAGTCACCTGCGCTTAAGTTGATCAGCCAGCAACATCTGCGTCAGAGCATGAAATACCTTGGCAAATCACCCGAGGATCCACTTACCCCTGAGATGGTGCGTGAGATCGGTACACGCGAGGGCGTGAAGGCTTATCTTACGGGGAGCATCGCCAAGCTCGGCAATGGTTATGTCGTCAGTGTCAGCGCAAAGGACATTTTGACAGGAGACGACATCATGAGCGAGGAGGCACAGGCCAAGGACAAGGATCATGTTTTGAAGGCTCTGGATAAGGTGGCAACGCGGATGCGCCGCCATCTGGGCAAATCTCTGAGCTCGATACCAAAACCCGGGACGCCGCCCGGGAACACGCCAACACCATCTGTGGAGTCCTTTCGAGCTTACGCGCCCGGAGATGTAGAGCACGAAAAGGGCATGATATTCCACAACGCGAAACTCACTATCGGCAGGCAGTGGAGAGCTTCGCAATGGTCCGGGCTCGGATGGGCATAATCGCCATGTACTGCGGCCTGCACGACAAAGCCCTAATAGAGAAAGAGAGAGAGTAAGTCATGGGAATCTTATTGGCCTTTGTGCCTTTCTTTGTATATGTCATTGTTGAGCGCGTTGCAGGAGTCACAGCAGGACTTGTGGCCGCAACAGTCACTTCCGCCATTTTGATCTTTCGCGACATGCTGAGCCGGGAGAGAACTGTCAAGTTGCTCGAGATCGGGACGGTGATCCTCTTTGGAGGTTTGACAGCGTATGCCCTGACTATGGGGGCGGCTTGGACCATTCCCGCCGTGCGGTTACGCGTGGACGCGGGGCTGCTGCTGGTGGTGCTGGTATCCATGGCTGTCCACCATCCCTTCACATTGCAGTATGCTCGGGAACACGTCTCTCGTGAGTTGTGGAATGCGCCTGAATTTATCCGCACCAACTACATCATCACCGCAGTTTGGGCCGCCGCCTTCGCGGTCATGGTCGTAGCAGACGTGGCTATGCTCTATGTGACGAGCCTGCCAACCAGCCTGGCCATCATCGTGACTATTCTGGCGATATGGGGAGCAGCCCGCTTCACGGCATGGTATCCAAAGCGGGAACAAACAAGCGTTGCCGCCTAGACGTCAAGGGAGTCGGGGAGATGCGTAGGGTCACGCTGATCCTGCGTATCGCCTGCCCATGGCTGGCCATGCAGACTGGTCCACCGTTCCATTTCCGCAAGCGTGAACTCGTAGGCGAGCTGCGACATCTCTTCTCCCCGGCTGAAATCACGAAAGTTGAAGCGTTCCATCGGCGGCTGCAAATATAGATCGGCTGCTGAACGGATATGTTTGAGATGGGCGACGCCGCCAAACCGCACAAGCCGCGCCAGGATGCCGGCGATGGTGGTGGTGGCGGACTTCTGCTGCCGCGAAAAAGGATTTGCCCTGTGTTTGGCCACGCGCCAGCCTGAGAGGTGCATGCCGAACTGCTCTGTCACCGAGAAATCAGTCTCTGGCGACACATCCACGGCAATCACCATGCCGGAGCCTACTTTGGCACGCATCACATCGCAGGGAAGGTTATTCACAACGCCGCCATCGACGAGCACATCGCCATCCCAGCCGAGAGGAGGAAAGATTCCCGGAACCCGGCAACTGGCTAGAATACTTCGCAGCGCACTTCCGGTCGTGTGAGTTACCATCCTCGCGTGGACCAGACTTGCCGAGATCGCAAAATAAGGGAGCCAGAAGTCCTCAATGTCGGTGTTTTCGATATAAGCACCCATAGCGCCCGCAACTTTTTTGCCTTTTAACAGAGAAACAATCGGAAGCGTATAGTCGCCCTTCAGCGATTGAGCGCAGCCCTTGTCCATCACCTCGAGCATCAGTTCGCGCGAGAAGTGGAGCGCGCACCCGGCACCGATGATGGCTCCCATGCTGGTGCCTCCCACATGATCGATGGGGATGTTCAGGTCACGCATTGCCTGGATGACGCCGATATGCGCCAGGCCAAATGCAAACCCGCCCCCTAACGTAAGCCCGACGCTCCGTCCGGTGAGAAAGCGCGCGATTCGGGCAGCATCGTCATAGCATCCTGCCTGTACGTGCCAGTGCCGATGGACATCGATAGCGTCGAGCCACTTCTTTGTGTCCTTCGGAAATGCAGAATGGTCCGAGTGAAAGAGGAGCAAATTCGTTGCGATCTTGTGGCCGGTCTGCTGCCTGAGAAGCAGCAATCGGGCCGCGAGCGCGCGAGGGTCATCCTCGGCGTCGACCGCAGCGAACAGGATGTCTGCCTGGCGCAGACAGCGAAGGGTCCACGCGTCCTCGATCGCATCCGCTTCATAGACCAGGTGCTGGTGCGAACTTTCCTGATCGTTCAGCCATGACACCAGCCTGCTTTCGCTGGCGTCGACTGCAACAGGAGTGCCGGATAAAGCAGGCAGGCTCCCACGCGTCAGATGCAAAGTTGATCCAAAGACTGAGAGTGCTTTTGCCAGTTGGCCAGCAAACGACGCTGCCATAGGCGACTGCATCAGGACAACCGCCGAGACTGCGGAACTGTTTCGCGGGTTCCTTCCAATATTTTGTTCGCGCAGACGCTCTGCCATCTGATGGATAAATACGTTCAGCATCTCCATCGGAAATGCATGGATGATGCGGTCGAAAGAGGCACGATCCAGACGCGCCAGCTGCGTATCACGCACGGCATAGGCTGTGGCTGAGCGCGGCTCCCGCGTCAGGAGAGCCATTTCGCCGAATACTTCCCCTTTGCCCAACTCCGCTAACCACTGTCTATCCTGCGGTGCGGATGAGTTTCCGTTGCCTTCTACCAGGTTCCTTGCATGGAGAAGCCGGATGCGGCCGCTGACGATGAGATAGAGCGCATCTCCTGAGTCGCCTTCGCGGAACAATGTCTCACCAGCAATTAGGCCGATCCACTGGAATGAGTGTTCAAGCTGCGACTTCGCCTCGGCGTTCAGATTTCTAAACAGCGGACTTTCATTGATTGCAGCTTTGATTTGATAGATGTGCAATTGTTGCCGCAACCATGCGACCACGCTTTCCATCTCCTGCGGGAACTCGAGACAGAGCGAGTCGAAAGCGACGCGTAACAGGCTCGCGACCACGGTAGGCTCGGCCGCTGTCATGATGGCGCCGCGAGGATGGCCTGTGAACACTCCGCCCAGCAACGTTCCTGGTCCAACCCGACCAAGTTCGACAGTTACTTCTCCGTCTGTCTGGAGCTTAGTCAGCTCGATCGTGCCCTCAACGACCAGGAATAACTCGTCTCCCTCCTGACCTTCCGCAGCTAACACGTGGCCGGTGGCCAGCCTTTGCTCCTGAAGCAGTGAAGCAATGCGTTGGCGAATTTCCTGGGGCAGGCCGGAAAAGGCCGCCATCACATCCAATAGGGCAGAAAGACTTTCAAGGGACATGGCTAAGATATAAACGTTTCAATTCTAAGCCAGAAAGAAATCTTTGGTTCAAGATCGTGACGCGCCATCAGTAGACCTTTCAGGCGCAGAACCGCACGAAAACCCATGAAGAGTTAATAACCTGGTTAAGTACACAATCATAAGATTCGCGGCTTATGTCTGGTTTGTGCTCAACAAGCCTCCGAGGAGTCCCTCATCCAGTTTCAAGTGAAAAGCATTGTCTGAACCGAGCTTGCGTGGCTCATGGGCCGGGATGAGTAGGGCCAAGGCCATTGAGCCCAAAGCCTGATCACGTGCAATACCTGCCGGGCCAAGCTGCCTTTAGAATCAAACCGAGGCATGTCCCTATGGCAGAACTGAGCAGAATTGGCATTTCCCTGGAAGAGGACTTATTGGGTCGATTCGACCAACTGATTGCGAGCAGAGGATATGAGAACCGCTCTGAAGCATTTCGCGACTTGATCCGGGAGTCACTGCTCTCGGAGGTTATCGACTCGAATAAGCCAGTAGTTGGCACACTGACGCTAGTGTACGATCATCATCTGCCCAACCTCTCTCAGAAACTGACCGAGATGCAGCATCACGCCGGAACGATGGTTCTCGCGGCAACGCATGTACACCTCGATCATCACTATTGCCTTGAGGTCATTATCATGAAGGGTCGCAGCAAGGAGATTCGGGAGATAGCTGACCGAATGCTGGCGATACGTGGAGTCGAGTTGGGAAAGCTTGTGCTGACCAACTCCGGCGCGGCACTCAAGTCGGGAAGATAAGATCGCGTCTGTACGTCCAGGTTGGGAATTAAGTCGCACGACTACATACAAATGTATGATTGCGAGGATTCGACGCCGGCAATACGATCAGCACAATAGACGTCGTATCTGTTGTGCTGATCGGCCCCTAACACCGGCCCAGAACCATTGCGTCGGGCACCTGACTCCCATTGCTTTTGGCTCTGTTCTCTCGCCGCCGTAGCAAACGCAACTCCAGACATCGGTTTTTTAATCGGTGATCGAAGTAGAGGATTTTTTATGAGTATTGGTAGCACGAAATTAAATTTGATGCTATTACCACTGTGGTTGGTGGTGTTTTCGCTCTCGACACTGGCACAACAGAGGACTGTCAAAGTCGCGGGTGTAGTGTTTGACCCCTCCGGACTTCCCCTTGCCGGGGCGCAGGTTGAGATCGATACCGCTTCCGGAGGACGGCTGTCTACGACGACGGGAAGCGACGGCAGCTTTGTACTTTCACTGCCGGCGTGGGGCACGTACGCCATTCGTGTGGACGTAACGGGATTCGCAGGGATCACACAGCATCTTGATTTGAATGACTCCACGGGACCTCTGTCCCTGCGATTAGAACATCTGTCTTCGACCTCTCAGGATGTGATCGTGGCGACCGACGCAGGGGAGATTTCCCTCGACTCCCCCGATCCTTCACAAAAGGTGATGGTGCGCGAAGAATTGCTGGATGCGAACCCCGGAAGACCAGGAGCTCCTGTTTCCATTCCCGGGATGCCCATCGAGACAGCCTCGGGAGGCATCAAGGCTCCTCAATACTTCGTCCCCGGCGTGGCTGGCGATCATGGTGAACCCATCGCTCAGTACATCGCGGTGGGCAACTATCTGGGGTCGAACAACCTTTCCGCCAATGCGCACGGTAACGGCTATGCCGATCCGAATATCTATATCTCCGCGGCGCTGGGCAGTGTTGGAACCGATGGCGGGGCCTTCAACGTATTGGAAGGCAATCATGCGCTGAATCTGGCCGCCACCTATAGTCTGCGCCCCCAGGTGAGGCGCTTTCTCACGCTCACCGGCGACTATCGGGATATCGATATGACCGCGGGATTTTCCCCCTCTGATACTGCCAAAAAGGAATGGATTGCGCTCGAAGCCAACTACGGAAATGGCTTGACGCGTACTCTGGAACACCGCCAGCAGTACAAGTGGAATGCAATGCGCGTCTTCGATCCAGGCAATCATGAAATCACTTTGCTCAGCATTGGATACTATGGCAATTCCCATGAGGGGAATCTGGTGCCGACAGGATATGGCATACAGTTGAATGACACGATTGATCCGCGCCAGCAGGACCAGACACACACAGGGATTCTGGCTGTGAACGATGTCTGGAGGATCGGAACCAGCGATGAGCTTTCTTCGTCCGCCTTCTTCCGAACGTACAATCTGGCCCTCTTTTCCAACTTCGGGGAGGGGCTGATCCGGCAAAGAGAGTTTCGTACGGTGGAAGGCGGAGAAGTACGCGAATCTCACAGGTTCAACCCCTGGCTGGAGGCGATGGGTGGCCTCGACTACAACGAGGACGACATTCACCGAGATAATTTGGACCACTATCTCTCCGGCGATCCGCATGTCTCCGGTCCGTTTCTCAGGGTGTTGTCCAACGACATTACCATCCGCGAAGCGGCCCCTTTTGTCGCAGTACACGGAGATCTGGGAACCCATCTTCACTTCTATGCTGGTCTGCGCCATGAACAGATCGAGCTGAACAATACCGACTTGTTGAAACCGGAGCAATCGTCCGACGACTGGCGGGGTTTTGAAAATCCGAAGGCAACCTTGACGTGGACGCCCGGAACGGGCCCTGCACGCTGGCTGCCTTCGGCGTCGTTCAGCATTGGCCAGTCTTTCTTTACTCAGGACCCGCGCATCAGCGCTGCAGAAGGCTCGACACCGGGGGCGGCTGCTCTGGCCTCGCCCTTTGAACGATCGCATTCCGCACAGTTGGTGCTTGATAAGGATTTCAACAGAACCGATGTGCGGGTAACGCTGGGCCGCACCACAACGACTGCCACATTAGCCAAGATTGATCCTGACAATGGACTGGCCGAAGATGAAGGTCCCGGCACTCTCAAATACCTCACCGCCAGTGTGCGGCACCGGTTCAGTTTTGGCATGGTGCAAACGATCTTCTCGAAGGCGGATGCGCGTGATGACGATACCGGTCTTCCGACAGCGGAAGCACCACGTACGATCTTCGATGTTCTCACAACGATGGATAAGCTGCCGTTCGGCCTGCATGGCCGCGCAGAATACGAGTATGTGGGACACAAGTTCCTCGACGTAGGAAATCCAGATCACCCGGAACAATACGAGGCCATCCCCGTAGGTGAGACTCGCATTGCTTTGGTGCGCCCTTTCCTGGACGGTCGATTGCAACTCGGAGTGGATGGGATGATTGCACGCGGCTATACAGGCCAGACAACAGAGACTTTCGCACCTGGTTGGGAAATTGGCGATCCGCCTCCCGCATGCG
>JAATFH010000338.1 GCA_015655315.1 Terriglobales bacterium | reverse complement strand
TTGCTTGAAAGAAGAACATCCGGCGTCCCAGGGTACAGTTTGCAACAGATGATTCTTTGCACATCGAGCACCCAGCTTTGTTAGTCAGACGGTAATGTGGTCGCGTACCCTCCAGGTTATCTTGCAAAGCAGCAACTGTAAGTTGGACCTTCGATGGTTAAGCCTGAAAAACCCGGATTCGACGTCTACGCCTTCCTGGCGAGTGCCGGTCTGGGGCGAAGGATCATCCAGTTGGCTCCGAAGGAGGTCTTCTTTTGGCAGGGAGATCCGACAGACTCCGTTTTCTATCTTCAGCATGGCCGCGCAAAAATCACGGTTGTTTCTCACACCGGCAAGGAAGCCACTGTCACGCTTCTCTCCGCAGGTGACTTTGTGGGAGAAGAGGCACTGGTGGCAGCGTCTGGACGGCGTTTGGCAACGGCCACTGCCATTACCAGCTGCACTGCGCTCAAAATAACGCGGGACGAGATGGTCCGCGTTATGCGCAAGGAACACAGCTTTTCCGAACTGTTCTTGAAGTTTCTGCTGGCCCGCAGCATGCGCGTCCAAGCCGATCTGGTCGATCAGATTTTCAACTCAAGCGAAAAGCGCCTGGCAAGAGTTCTTCTGCTCATGGCGGAATTTGACAAACCGGGCAAACCGGAACAATACCTTCCCAGGATTACACAGGAGACGCTGGCAGAGATGATCGGCACCACCCGTTCCCGCGTGAGCTTCTTCATGAATCGATTTCGCAAGCTTGGATTTATCGAATACGACGGGCGCATCAAGGTTCACAAATCCCTGTTAAACGTGGTTCTATACGATGAGTCATCCATTCACGATTAACAATGGCTAGAGGAGCCCGGTGACGACTACACTCCTGAATCAGGCAGCGACCCCTTGTAAAGCCGCTTCTTCCTTTTCACTGTCAGCATCGAGGTTGCGTGCTTTTACACCCCACATAAGTCCGAACATTCGTAAGACAACAATCGCATATCAGTTCTGACCGAATTCGTACCAGCCAGACCATGACGCGATGATTGTCGATGAGCGTGATAGTTATTGTGCCAACCTTCACCGAAGGTCAGCAGAGCGACCCGGAAGCTATTTCTGAAGGTATCCGCCTGTGGCAAATCATCGTGATTCCCCACATGTGAGTGGCGGAGTTTACTAACCATGTGGAGTGGAGACCAAGAACGGTCCGAAAGAAGATGCCCCACAATAAGAAGGATGCCTAGTACCGTGATCGGCATCCAATGCCAGCGGCTGACCATACGTGAATCTGTCTTTGCGAAGATCAGGAACATAAGGAAGGAGATTGGCCGAGTCATTATGCATGGTTGACCGGTCAGAAGCCAGCCGACGTGAGCCCAAAGCCCCCTTCGCGTGGGAAGTGAGGATCACCTTACTCGTCCGTGTTCTGGCGGTACTGGCGGTGTGTCGCAACCCAAAGATAGGACAGCCTTCAAGTGCCATGTGGCGCAGATCGTAAGAAAATACTCCATTCCCACCTGTGAGTCTCGTAGCCACGATGTGTGAGAAGCCGATGGTATCCCACCCCTACGCCAAGACCCTCGCCCCCCCCAAAAATCATCGCGAGCAGAAATGCATGCCAACTGAAGAAGAAGAGAGCGACCACCGCATCGATGTGAAACGCAACCATGATGAATGTGGTGACCCAAACGACGGGCTGCGTAAATGTTCGGCCGTGCGTGAAGATGCTTGGCATGTGCATACCCCTCTCTTGATTTGAGTGGCGTGGCTGGACAGTCTTTGCGCACGAGTTCTGCAACCGCAATGACGGACTGCACACTCCTGCAAATTGACAAGGAAGCAATGGTGCTTGCACTTCAGGGAGAACGTGAGCTTTCGGATCTTTACATATCTTGCCTGCTGGCACGGAACATCCGATATCAAGAGGACCTGGTTGACCAACTCTTGGATTCCGGCGAAAAGAGGCTGGCGCGGATTCTGCTCTTGCAGGCTCGTTTCGGCGGGGAAGGCACGCGCGCGACTGTAATCCTGAAGGTCAGTCGTGCGACCCTTGCAGACATGGCAGACATAACCAGCGAGCGGGTCAGCTTTTTCATGATAGGTTCAGGAAGTTAGGTTTTCTCTCCTATGGCAGGAACGGACTGCGAATTCATAGTTCGCTCCTCAAGGCCGTTCTTAACGATTAGCCTCCGTGCTCCAATCCCCAGAAATAGAAGCGGCAATCGCTCAACTGGGAGTGGGAGATTTCATCGGAGAGGAGTGCATAGCGCCCGATCACTCCACGCGCATGGCGACTGCAACTGCTCTTACAGAATGCACCGTACTTAGAATCGACAGGAAAGAGATGTTGCGAGTGCTTCACGAGGAACCCGCATTTCCGGTCTATTCGTCTCCAATCTTCTTGCCCGTAGCACTTAACTTGAGACGGACCTCGTTGAATGATGTTCCAGATACTTCCGACAAAGCTGCCTATGTACAGTTGATTGATATCTCAACTTCGAGTCATGAAAAGCCAGCCGTTTCAGGTAAGATTCCTGATTTCGGGTAAACTCGGACCGTCCTGGTTGCCGAAAACTAAGATCAGATGGAGCCTTTGGGGAGCGTCTCACTCAAAGAATTCACCATCCAGTCTGCATCATCCTCTTTGTGCCGTAATGGACAGTTTTATTCAACCGCGAGACATATACTGATCCGATGCCGATCAGAGATATCCTCCCCGAGCAGTTGAAATCTCTCGTCAGACCTTGGTACTACTCTGTCCGCCGCTATTGGCTTTATCACAAACCAAAACCGATTCACGTCATTCACAACTATTGGCAGAAACCGGATACGGTAAACGATCCACATACATATCTGCGTGGCCAGCCAAGGAGTGCGTTCCTTGTCGGGCTCCTCAAGAAATACGTCCCGGTCAATGGCAGTATTCTCGAGCTCGGTTGCAACGTAGGCCGGAACCTCAACCAGCTCTATCAGGCCGGATATCGAGATCTCGAAGCCATCGAGATCAACCCGGAAGCCGTTCAGATCCTAAAGCGGTCCTTTCCCGACATGGCCGAAGTGGCAAGCATCCATGTTGGCCTGATCGAAGACAATATACGTTCCGTCGGCTATAAAGATTGCATCTTCACGATGGCCGTACTAGTCCATATCCATCCCAGTAGTGATTGGATCTTCGCAGAGATATCAAAACATGCAAAGACGCTGATCGTCATCGAAGGCGAAAAGGGTGCAAGCTGGCGGCACTTCGCACGAAACTACCAAAAGATATTCGAGAACCTTGGCATGTGCCAGGTGGAAGAAATCGACTGCGCACAGGTTCCGGAACTAGCTAGCGATGGACTGGAACACTATGTCGCTCGAGTGTTTCAGACTTCCCCCCATGGACTCCTAAAGTAAGCGTAAGGGTTTGCTTTCAATTACCTACAAGTTGAGCACCGAGACGGAAACCGAGATGGGGGATCAGTAAGACTCTCCAGAACACCATGTTACCTGAAGGTGGATCATGGACGCGGACGAGATAGCCCTGGCCAGTTTGATCACGTAAGTAAAAAGCGGATTTGTATGGTGATTGATCGTCCTTTCTATCCTGGACTAACTTATCCAGCAGAAGAAGCTCAAGGCCGGGAAAGGTCAGGTTCGGCCAAGCAGTAGGGTTGACACTGTTCATCACCGTCAGCCAGAAAATTCGCGCGAGGCTCGTGGAGCAGGCCTCGCCGGAGTATCTGCCTAAGTTAGAAGCAACCATGAAACTAGGCGTCTCGCTCCAGACTGTGTTGCAGCGTGTGAAGCGCGGCGAACCTTAAAGCCATGCTTGTTACGAGCGGACGACGAAAGTGGTTGCGAATCAAGGTCGTAGAAGACCAGCCCACGCTATTTGCAACTACTTTTTTAAGTGTCTAACTTATGGGTCATTTACTATTCATCGAAGTCCAGAGGTGAAGGCAACGAAATTGTCGCTGCAACACACTAATATATGTAAGTGGACAAAGGTGAGTAATCACTGTTATTTTTGACCAGTGAATCGGATGGCTTGAGATTCACCCTTGCTTCTTCCGCGTGCAGACGGTTGCCAAGGTTAACCTTTTGCTCTTGGCCGTCACGAATGCTTTCCCAAGGAAGATGCGCATGAATCTGAAATTACAGTTCGCTGTTTCGGTTCTTACTTGTAACTGCCTGTTCAGCTCAGCTTCTGCCGTTCCCAATAACATTGGCATAGTGATGAGTCCGGGGGAGATTGTTGTCGATGGCTCGTCCATCCGGGGTAACTCCGCTCTTTTTGATGGCACGACGGTGAACTCGGGCGACACAAATTCAAATCTTAAATTCACTGATGGTACAAACGCATTCCTTCGGCCTGGCTCGACCATCAAGGTTTATCGCAATCACGCTGTGCTTGAGAGCGGCGTCGCTATACTGCATGGAGTCGGCCGGCATGAATTGATTGCAGATGGCTTGCGGGTATCTTCGCCCATGCAAGATGCGGTTGTACTGGTCGGCGTTAATGATGGACAGCACTTCGAAGTCATGGCCAAGGTCGGTGAGATCGAAATTCATACACCTTCTGGCAATCTGGTGGCTCGGATAGCAGTAGGAAACACGCGCAACTTCGCGATAGGCGCGCCTGATCAGAACCCTTCCGTCGTTAAACTCCAGGGAATACTGCGCCAGAATCAAGCCGGCAACTACTTGCTCTCGGATCCCCAGGCCGGTGTAACGTATGAGTTACGAGGATCTGGCCTGCAAGACTTGGTCGGCTCCTCGGTGGCAGTCACCGGCACCGTGCAAGCCGGAAGTGCAGCACCTGGAACTTTCCAGGTGGTCCAGATAACGGAGATTCACCCTCTGGGCGTTGTCAGGAGTACAAATCCCACTCCTACTGCCGGTGCGCCCGCCATGAGCGGTCCAATCCTCGGCGCGAACACCATCATATTAGGCGTTGCGGTAGGCGCAGGCGGTGCACTGATTGGCTTGGCGGCTGCGGGCACATTCACCGCCGACCCGACGCCCGCGAGCCCTGTGACTCCTTAGCCCGGTTTCGCGGCATTCTTATCCTCAGGGTCCAGGCTCGAAAAAAACATGATCGTCTGACTTCGTGACTGAAGCGGCTTGTCCCGATCCTGTTAACAGGTCTAGTTGGCTATTGCCATTTCCACGTCCTCTTGCGCCGAGGTTTCATAATCGATTGGAAGCTGTCTTAATAATGCGCGAATTATGTCATTGGAAGACCGCCCACGGGCAAGCTTCTCCAATTCGTCCAGGCGGTAGGAGAAGTTAGTCGGCACTCTTGCGGCTTTTACCTGACACACTCTAGGAAAGGGCGTACTGGTAATCAGTGAGTCTTCCCTCCATAACTGTTCATGAAGTTTCTCGCCTGGTCGTGAGCCTATCACTTTAATTTCTATGTCTTTCCCTGGAATGAGCCCTGCCATCTTGATGATCTCTTTGGCAAAGTCAATGATCTTGACCGGATCGCCCATATCCAGCATGTATATATCACCGCAGGAGGCGAGTGTTGTTGCCTGCAGCACAAGCTGTACCGCCTGAGGAATTGTCATGAAGTAGCGCGTCATCTCTTCATGCGTGATCGTTAAGGGTCCACCAGCCGCGATTTGGCGGAGAAAGATGGGAACTACGCTGCCTCTGCTGCCCAGTACATTCCCGAACCGAACGCATGCAAAATGTGTCTGATGCGTCCTGAACGCACCCTTGGAGACCGGCCCTTGGACCACCATCTCAGCCAAGCGCTTGGTGGCACCCATCACGCTGGACGGCCGCACCGCCTTATCTGTCGAGATCATCACCATCCGCCCGCAACCTGACTCGATAGCGGCATTCACCAGCTCCCTTGTGCCGAAGATATTGTTGAGCACCGCCTCACAGCAGTTGTCCTCCATTACCGGAACATGCTTATATGCAGCCGCATGGATTACCACTTCCGGCTGAAAGCGCTCGAAACTGCGGCGAACCAGTTCGCGATCCCGAATGTTTCCCACAATGGGGATCACGGTCTTTGTGCTTTTTATGCTGAGTTGATTCATCAATTCAAAAATTGAGTTCTCGTCATGGTCCAGCACAATCAGAGTCCGGACTCCCAGTT
This sequence comes from Terriglobales bacterium, assembly GCA_015655315.1. Taxonomy (GTDB): domain Bacteria; phylum Acidobacteriota; class Terriglobia; order Terriglobales; family Acidobacteriaceae; genus Alloacidobacterium. The sequence goes on along the minus strand of JAATFH010000338.1, from coordinate 5,579 downwards.
CGGCAACCTGCCTCGCTATCTCCGAACCGATCGATCCACCCGCCCCTGTTACCAGCACCGTCTGTTCCGCGAAGCACTCCATCACCGCCGGATGAATGAAGTTGCTCTGCTCCTCATGGCTATCCACCACGTGCTCGATGCTGATTGTGCGACTCACTCGAACCCGCTCACCGATCAAGTCTCCGAGCGAGGGGAGGATTCGCAGATGAATATCGAAACCCGCGACGCAAACGATGATCTGGTGCGAACATTGCAGATTCGCGCCCGAGAGGATGACCAGCTCAATTTTTTGGGTCGCCAGTAGATGCGGCAGATCGCTCGGCGTCCCCATCACCGGGATACCGGCGATGTACAATCCCACAAGCCGCGGCTCTTCACTCAGCAGGCCCACGATGCGGGCTTCTCCGCACGCTTGAAGATGCCGGACCGCAGCGGCTAGAGTGGCCTCGTTGCCGACAATAAGGGCTCTGGGCTTCCCGGATTTCCTGTTCGGCCATTCATAGCCGAGACGTCGAATCATTCTCAGACCGCTCGCACATCCCACAAATATGCCGAACTCCAGGATCAGGACACTGTAGGGAATGACCGGCGGCTTATGGATGAAAGCCCGTGTTATCAATAGCACGAGCGTAATGGGAAGGGAGCGAAGGGCCAGATGCAGGGCATCGCCCACATCAAAGAATCTCCAGATCGCGTTATAGCCACGCGTGACTAGGAAAACCGCTGGGCGGCCAAAGGCAAGTACACACAGCCATATCCAGATCGTCCCACGCTGCGTGGCCGGAATCCGGAAATCAAACCGTAGAACATATGCGTAGATCAGGGCGATCGCGGCTGTAATGACGTCGAGCAGAATTTGGACGTTTCGATGAAAGATCCAGCGTCCAAACCTGGATAATTTATCTTTGGGTTCAGCATTCGGCCCGGATACCATAAACTGGAATCGCTCAGCTGCGCTTTGCACTAAAAACCTCTTCTGTGTGAACAGATAACGAACTCAGATTTAAGAAGTCGTGCAATTGACTCAGTCAGCAAGGCCAAAGCGGTATGGGACATTATTCAATAAACATTACCAAAGTAACCATATATGGAAGAAGATTTAGTTGCCACAGTTATTTACTTACTTAAGTCGCACTATATCTTCTATGTGTAACTCGCAATACAATAATTCCTACTGAAAAATCAATGATTCATTCGCTTCAATCGGCTGGGAAGGAATACAATCTTGTCCTGCTGAATGTACCCGGAATGAACCGAATCCTGCGATTCCCCGTATAACAGCGAGAGGAAACCTTGATTAAGTTAGATGCAAGTGACTCGCGAAGGTCTCCTGCTTACCCCAAGAACCGCATATAAACTCCAGATAGAGAATTCCCGGGCCATCGCGGCAATCAATCTTCCTTGTGCCGATATCTTCTGTAACTGGCCTGACGCGGGCATAAGAGGCGAGGTGATGGCGTGGGAAAAGAGCATATCAATCGTGCTGTTTTCTTCTAGGAATGCCCGCCCCTATAGGCGATCAGCCGTCCGCCGCTTAAACTTTGCTCAGCCGCATTCGACGGAACGCCTCGAATGCCAGCCAGAGATCTTTTCTGCCAATCAGCGCGAGCACAAGCAGTGTCATGATTAGACCGGTCAGAGCCGCCCACCATTGTTGAGCTACAGCCCACGATGTTTGGGTGAGCCATAGAGCGCCCCCACAGATGGCTACAGCAGGGACAATTTCGCCCAGGCGATAAGGAAGGGCGAATAGCCTTTGGGCAATGGCAAAAGCGCACAGGGCTTCACACGCGTAAGCAATGAATGTCGCCCAGGCCGCCCCATACATTCCCCATCGCGGGATGAGAACAAAATTCAATAGGATGTTGACCGCGCAGGCCAGCGAACTTATCACGAAGATATAGCTCGTTCGCTTCGCGTGCATGATCGAAAGAGTAAGGAGTGAAAAGAATGCATGAAAAAGATATCCCATAATCACGATAGGGATGATGCGATCTGCCGCACGATATTGTCCGCTCAGCCCATGATGCACGAACTGTGGCGCGAACAGAATACCTGTGCATGCAAGAGCAATCAGAACGATAAGAAGGCCCGAAGACATTCGGCCGAGCACTCGCCGATTGTCGTGAGCTCCCCCGGCGAACTCAAAAAACATAGGCGTCCACGCCTGTGCCAGTGACTGCGTAACCAGGAACATAACCATGCCGATTGTGTAGGCAAGCGAATAAATGCCCACCTCGTTCACGTCTCGGTAATGTTCGAGGATGAATCGATCTGCCACGATCAATCCCCCCGCCATCACCTGATGGGGAACGAGCGGCAGGCTAAATGTAAGTGTTTCTCTTACGAATCGCCATTGGAATCGGGCGAGCAAAAATTTACGCATGCTCCACGCGGCTACGACAAAGATCGCGAAACTCGCGGCGAGCTTCCCCGAAAGCATGCCCACAGCCCCATCGTGTCGAACTGCAACGGCGTAGACACAGCAGCCTGCCGTCAAAGTGAAGAGCAGAATCGAAAACACTGCGGAGGCGCGCGGCTTGCGCTCAGCCTGGAAGACGGCCATGCAATATTGCACCCCTTGTGTCAGCGCAGCGGTAATTAAAGCAGTCGCGATAAAGGGATGGAATGCAACCTCTACGGTCCGGGAGAGATTTCTCTGAATCAACGGACCTATCCAATAAGCGGCCATGACCATCAAAACAATAGCGCCCAGACCAAAGCGGATTGAGGTTCCGAGATAGCTGTTCAGCTCAGACTGATCGAGATTGTGTTGGAAGTAAAGCCGCTGGATGGCGCTATCGATGGCCAAGTTGCCAAACAGAAGCACGAATATCGCTACCGTCTCCGCCAGATAGATGGTGCCGTAATCAGTAGGGCTGAGATAGTGCGCATAAAGTGGTATCAGAAGGAAATTGAGCGCACGAACGCCAAAGTTCGCAACTCCATAGACTGCAGATGCGCGGGCAAATCGCGCCGCCACGGCCCTTAAGCCTGTAGGGACACTTGCCTCGCGATTTTCCTGTATCTGCCGCTCGATGAACTCCCCATCTGAGATCATCCGATCCTTTCAGGCATTGCACCCGTGGTCATCTAAAATCTCGGTGGCTGCGGGATCTGGGGTATCGCCTGCCCGCTTCGATAGGTGTATGGAACGAACCGAACAGGATCAATTCATAAGTATCTACTAGAGATATCTGTAGATTCAAAGCATAGCATGCAAGGCAGACAACAGTTATTCATGTATGCTTCAAGTCGGAGCTTGCGTCCCGGTGCACATATGGCAGAGGCTTTGTCACGAAGTTCTGACTACACAGATCAAGAAATGAGCGTACAACCGGTATTGGCCGTGATTCCCTGCCGCGGCGGCTCTAAAGGACTTCCGGGCAAGAATCTTCATGACCTCGCAGGATTGCCTTTGATCGCCCACTCAATCCGGTTGGCAAAGTTGTGTCCTTCCATCGCACGCTGCATCGTATCGACGGACAGCGAGGAAATCGCAGCGGTCGCGCGGGAATATGGAGGAGACGTTCCCTTTCTCAGGCCCAGCGAGCTTGCACAGGACGAAACGCCGATGTGGCCGGTGCTTCAACACGCTCTGCGCGAGATAGAAACGCGCGACCGCCTCCAGTACGGCAGCCTCCTACTCCTCTCTCCGACAAGTCCCGGCAGACTGCCGGGCGATATCACAGCTGTCATTCAAATTCTCGAAGACGACCCCAGAGCGGTAGGAGTCGTGGCAGCTTCCAAACCTCGCTTCAATCCTCGCTGGGTATGCATGGATGTTGATGCCGATGGCTATGCGAGCCAGAGTTTCCCAAGTGAAAAAATATATCAGCGTCGACAGGATGTACCTCCTGTTTTTCGCGTGAATGGAATGCTCTACCTATGGCGCCGAGATCATCTCGTAGCTTCCGATTCACCCCGATATTACGAGTTGCCCCACCGAGTGCTCGAAGTGCCAGAGGAGCGGGCCATTGACATAGACGACATCTCGGATTTTCGTTTGGCCGATCTCATGCTTCGCGGTGGCCTGCTTGAGTTTCCATGGCTCGACGCAGCGGAGTTACAGAGTTCGATTTCGCGCTCAGATAAATAGTGCCAAGGACGGAACTTCTAAAGCTTCTTCGCCCCTGTAAGACTCGCAGCTATCCCATCTGTTTGCCGGATATCATCTGCGCCACGATTCAAACAACTTCCACCAAATCAACTTCTCCCATTCGTAGACGCAGATTTTCGCCCACTCCCGATTTTTCCACCACGGATTGCCAAATATCGTAGTATCGGTCGTCGCGGCAACTGACCACTGATATTGTCCGAGACGCGACGTTACGATAGAAAGAGCGCGACGAGTATGAAAGTCGCTGGTGACCACGAGTGCAGTTCTTGGTGCTGGACGCACTTGAGCGAGACAGCGGCGGATATCATCGGCCTCTTGAACGGTAGAGTCATTTGTAACTGTGCATATGCTGATTTGAGAGCTGTTATCACCCGACGTATGATTCACAAAGTCAGCCGCATACTCTGCGTAAGAGCGGCCGTAAATGCGATCAGCCGGCGCATCCACAAGCATCTGTCTTCCATAACCCTCCCGCAACAACTCCAATCCGCGCCAATATCTTAAATCGTTATGATCTCCTGCTAGCACAACGATGACATCCGATCGTTCCGGCCGATTCACGACAAGATACCGGCCAGATCGCATCACGCCAAGAACAAGAAGTAAAGTTGCAATTGCCAATAAGGCGAGAACCTTCAATGATTTGTCTCTCAAGTCTTATCCATTTCTGCGGAGAGAATTCCAGCTATGCTGTTCGTGCCTGCATGTGGGAACTCAACACTCCTCTAACTTCTTCTGCTTGACGTGCCCATTGATGGACTTAAGTTGGGGATTGCTGTCGACAATCGCGAGCGTATCACGCCAGTGCAGACAGGCTTCCTCGTCCCCGGCAACAGCATAAAGACACTGCACGAATTCCAGATCCTGCGCGGTATCCACGGTCCAGCGGTGTTCGCGGTAGTCACCGGAAATCCCTAATGCCTCAAGTGTGAACTTATCAGGATTTCGATAGAAATATGGAGTTACATGCACCCGTTCATACTCCAGGATGGCATTCTGCCACGCGCACTTTAATCCTCGAAACCAGAATACTTCTACACTCTCCCCAACCGGCAGCATCGGCTGAACACTGTCGCTCACATAGTCAACGCCTGTCTCCTGGTGGATCTCGATGGCTCTATCGATAAGTTCCGGGTCGATCAAAGGACAATCTGACGTGATGCGGACAATCCGATCAGCTCTTGCTGCAAATGCGGCCTGGTAATAGCGGTCCAGAACGTCGAGCTGTTTCCCGCGGTAAAACGGGTATTCATATTTCGCCGCCCACTCACAGAGCATGTCATCTTCCGGGAGACATGTTGTCGCGATGAGCACAGTATCTACAAGCCGGGCCATCTTAACGCGCTCAAGCACGCGTTGCAGCATCGGTTTCCCATGTATATCCGCCATCACTTTGCCGGGAAGGCGTGTCGATCCCATCCGTGCACGAAGAATCCCCGTTGAGTGCGCGCCGGATAAC
>JAATFH010000473.1 GCA_015655315.1 Terriglobales bacterium | reverse complement strand
TAGTAGGGATGCAGATGGATTGGAATGTAGTGAACATTCACGCCCAGATTTTGTGCGCCTAGAGCACGAAAGAACTCGGCGCGATCCATCTCTTCACCAACTCGAATGGGATATAAATGCCAGGCAGGATTGATTTCTGCTCTCACGGGGGGCACGTGCACCCCTTCGATTTTGCCGAATGCTTCCGTGTATCGGCCCGCGATCTCTTTGCGCCGGGCAAGGTTCGTGCTCAGACGTTTCAGCTGTGAGAGTCCAAGAGCGCAATTGATATCCGAGATGCGGTAGTTGTAACCGAGAGCGACCATTTCGTAGAACCACTGTCCTGACTCACTTCGCTGCCGGGCATCGCTATCGATGCCGTGTGTACGAAAGAGACGAAGGCGACGCGCCAGCCCTTCATCGTTTGTCACCACCATACCGCCTTCACCAGTGGTGATGTGCTTCACCGGATGAAAGCTGAAAACGGTCATGTGAGAAATCGATCCGACCGTACGACCGTGATATTCCGCACCGAGGGCATGGCAGGCATCCTCAATCACGCAAAGACCATGGTTCGACGCTATTGCCATCATGGCATCCAGATCTGCCGGATGTCCCGAGTAATCGACAGGGAGAATGGCTCTCGTGCGTGGCGTTATCCGCCTCACTACCTGTTCGGGATCGAGGTTGAGCGTATCTTCGCAGACATCGGCAAACACAGGTCTTGCTCCTTGATAAAGCAGGCAATTCGCCGTCGCAGCAAAGGTCAATGGCGTAGTGATCGCCTCATCGCCTGGCCCCAGGTCGGCTGCAAATACCGCGGCGTGCAGGCCGGCAGTCCCTGAGCTGAAGGCCACGGCGAACTTTGCGCCTACCCGGGTTGCGACAGCATCTTCAAACTCATCGATCTTAGGTCCGGTAGTCAGCCAGTCTGAACGAAGAACTTCGACGACCGCTGCGATATCTTCCTCTTCTATCTCCTGTCGTCCGTAGGGCAAGAGCCGACTGCACACAGGCCTGCCACCCTCAATCGCCAACTGCGGATAGTTGCGCTTTACTGTGCCCATCTAGAAGACTCCAGAACTGCTCCGCAGTTAACCACTCGCGATTCTTATCGCTGGTATACGAAAACCCTTCGGCAATCGGACTGGTTCCTTGCCAGGACGCAACGTCCCACCAGGGAAAGGCGGGCTGAATCACGAACATCGATTCAGTCTCGATCGCGTGCCGCGCCTCGTCTTCTGAGACCAGGACCTCGTGAAGCTTTTCTCCGGGACGAATCCCTGTGATATTGAGACGACATTCCGGTCCGATGGCTTTGGCCAAATCTGTAAGTCGCATGCTTGGAATTTTGGGAACGAATACTTCGCCACCAATCATTTCTTCTATGCAGCGAGTAACAAATGCAACCCCCTGATCCAAGGTGATCCAGAATCTGGTCATCCGCTCGTCTGTAATCGTAAGTACGCCGGTCTTGCGCTGCTCCACAAAGACCGGCACAACGCTTCCCCTGCTTCCAACCACGTTGCCGTAGCGCGCGCAGCTGAATCGGCATCCCTCCCGGCCTGCGTAGGAATTTGCCTGAACAAAAATCTTTTCAGCGCAAAGCTTCGTTGCGCCGTATAGGTTTACGGGGTTCACAGCCTTGTCCGTACTGATGGCCAGTACCTTCCTCACACCCCTATCGATCGCAGCATCGATGACATTCTTGCCGCCAAGAATGTTTGTTTGCACTGCTTCAAATGGATTGTACTCGCACGCTGGAACCTGCTTCAGCGCCGCAGCGTGCACTATGATGTCTACTCCGGTAAAGGCCCTGTAAAGCCGCTCGCGATCCCGTACATCCCCCAGAAAATAGCGAATAGGAGAATCGCCGGAATCCGGAAAAACGGCCCGCATTTCGTGTTGTTTCAGTTCATCCCGACTGAAGATGATCAGCTTTCGGGGTCGATGGTGCTTCAAGACATACTCGACAAATTTTCTGCCGAACGAACCTGTTCCACCCGTAACTAAAACCACTTTTCCACTGAAGCACATGTGGCGCGTATCCTCAATCCAGATCGCTTATTAAGCCTAGACTAATAGGCAGCCCATAACACGTAGTCATGACATAATGCTTAGCACAGTAGTAAATAAACAATTATCTTCCACATCATCTTTGACGGAAGAAATACGCCGATGCGGCTCCATCGCATGCGTTCCTTGTAAGCCGTCATCAACCTGTTTTAGGCCGCAGTAACTCTCTGGACGATGAAAGCGCTAACTTCAGCACAATACCGAAGAACTTTCCTTCAGATACAGCTCCTTGAGAGGACTGGCTGCTAATGTTTGAACATTTGACGCAACATACACTTCTTACTTTGAAGTGAGATGTCCGGCAAACCCATGCTGTTGTGTGGAGTGTGCACGATTTACAAGGAAACTATTCCGGATTCTTCATGTTGAAGACCATTATCAAAAGTTTGCCCCACCCGCTTCTGATGCGTATTTATCATCCCCTCCATCTAGGCCAGGAGAGAGCGAGGGCCCGGAAAGCAGCGAATATTGTCGGCTTGCCTCTTCTTTCCGAGTTAGATCTGGCACCCGTCAAAACCAGTGACACGGTGTTCATCCTTGGCAGCGGGTGGTCGATCAATGAAATCTCTGACCGTCGCTGGGCGGCGATCAAGCGTCACGATACGATCGGTTTCAACTTTTGGCCTGCCCACCCATTTATCCCAAAGATCTTTGTATTTGAGAGCATGGAACTAGATAGTCATCCAGTCGCTTACAACGCCTTTCGCGCCCTCATTGAGGCACGCGCTTACTCCTACGCTCATGTCGTCAAGCTCGTTACTGACGTCAGACCGAATTTAAACAAGCCTCAACTCATCTTCGATTTGCCTGAAGCATTTCGTGAGAATCTTTACGTCGGTTACACTACTCCCGTCATAGCTCGCACTGAGCTCGAACTGGTCCGGGGATTAGAGTATATGCGGCAATCAAAAGCATTTACCCCTTCTAACCGCCTCTCCTGGCTATTCAAGTATGGTGGTTCCGTGGTCGCCATGATGAGCCTGGCCGTGCGCATGAAATATCGACGAATCGTTCTCTGCGGAATCGATCTGGGCAAGCAGGATTACTTTTACCATGATCGCGATCGCTATCCGGCGTATGCACATTGGGAATTCAGTCCTCGGACAGATCCGCACCTCACGACCCGGCGTCTTCCCTGGATGGTTCCGGCCCAACAGGTTGTCTATATTTTTAAGCAGGTTGTGCTGGACCCGGCTGGAATTGAATTGTTTGTAGAAAATCCCAGTTCGACGCTCTACCCTACGGTACCGCGGACACCCTATTCCCTTTTTGAGGCATGAGTTATCTGCCGCATTGTTGCCAAGTTAGCCCTCTCCATGAAAGATGGCGACGCTGGTGACAAGTTAGACGGTCCGGACTATTCCCACGGTCTGGACTTAATGTTAGCCTTCGATCAAAATCATGCTTGGCGGGAAATATTCAGGTGGGTTCTTCATTCGCAAATGCCCGGTCTGCCGTGGGTACGAGGTACATCGCTCACAATGTAGGACTCAAAGGGAATGGCTACTCCTGGCCCTCATGAAACGGCCTTTTCGCTGTACGACCTGCAATTTTCGTTTCTTTGGATCGGTCTTCCTGCGTGTCCACATCCCAGATTGCACTGATTCTAAAGATGGCAAATAGACTTTCACTCGGCAATCTTTGTCCACAGATAGATAAGTAGCGCTATAAATACAACATGAATTGCTATATATAGCACCATCCGGAAGGTCTTGCGCGCCTGGCGACTGCTCGATCCCCGGTTCTTGCGCTTTCGCCTTCGCCCCGTCGCATGTTCAGGCGCTGGCGGTATACCTTCTGGCAAAGCAGTGGAAGTCGTTGGCGATGTGCTTTCCCATCCGATATTCGTTCGCCTTCGCTTCACACGCAATCTCGATGCCTGCATTTCTATCCTTGATGAGAGCGCTCGGGGCGGGCTGCTGTACCAACGGTTATCAGATACAGTCTTTCGGGAATTCCAACTCGCTCAATGCCTGCTCGAAAAGATCATATCTGCTTTGTTGTCGACTTTTACGATGCTGAAAACGGAAAATGTTGGTATAGTTACACCCGAACGACGTAAACAAGAAGTAGCTCAGTTTACAGTATGGAGACATATTCAGTCTCTCATCACGAATACTCCTCCCCGGCGTCTCCGGAATAGCCGAGTGATAAAGTCGACATTTGTTTCTATGATGTTGATCGCTTGCTATGCGGTCGGCGCTTTCGGCCAGTCGGGGACACCTGTGCTACCGAGCACCGTGTCATCTGCCCCGCCAGGCGATGCCAGCCGGACATACTCTATCTCTGCGTCCCCATCGTCCCAGCGATCTGCCGATACTCCGCAGCTGATCAGTGCAGACCACTCGCGCTATATCATCTCGTCGGGCGATGTAGTCGACATCACCGTGTATGGCGCACCCGACCTATCACAACGACTCCCCGTCAATCACTCAGGTGATGTCTATCTACCCCTGGTGAATTATATGCACCTGGCTGGTCTCAATACCGAGGAGGCCCAGTTGGCGATTGAGAAGGCCCTGCTGAAAGGCGGTTTTGTAAATACGCCTCACGTGACTGTGGCAGTTAGCGAATATACGGGCGGCGTCGTTCTCATGGGCGAAATAACGAAGCCCGGGATTTACCCTGTGATTGGAACGGGCCGTCTATTTGACCTCCTGACCGCGGCGGGCGGCATCACGCCCAATGCCGGGCAAATCATTACGATCACGCATCCCGGCGGTGTGCAGGAGACTGTCTCCCTTTCGAGCAACCCAAAACTCCAGATGGATGCCGATGTTCCAGTCGGCCAGGGCGATACGGTCATCGTTTCAAAGGCTGGGGTTGTCTATGTGGTCGGAGAGGTCTTAAACCCCAGTGGTTTCGTTATGGATGAAAAGGGCCAATATACCGTGATGAAGCTTGTAGCGATGGCCCATGGCACTACCAAGCTGGCAAAGACATCGAAGGCACGGATTGTGCGTCGAACACCAGATGGCCAAAAAGAGATTCCAGTACCCCTCGACAAAATTCTCGCCTCGAAGGCCCCGGATATTCCTCTCGAAGCCAATGATATTTTGTTCGTCCCGACGAATGGCGCGAAAAGAGCTGCCGAACGCAGCACGGATGTTGCAATTGCGTTGGCTACAGGTGTGACCATCATCGCGGCACAACGATTCTAGCTGCGTCCAACGCGGTCGGCGATATACAGTTATTGCCCGGGCAGGTCATAGAACTTTTTGCGTACCAGGGAGTCTCCCAGTTCGATAGTCTTCAGTACCTTCACGATGGTGGAGGTCGCCGATCTATCTTTGCTTGCATAGGGATTTGTGAGAAATGCGAGCGTGTCTTGGAATTCCCTGCTCCTGGCCTTTCTTATGCCAGAAAGAATCTCTTCCCGCACGCAGCCGACATCGATCACATTGAGGGATCTGATTCTGCCCTGCTGTCTCGTTCCGACATTCACTACGGGTGTGCCGAACGAGGCGGCCTCGATAATTCCGCTCGACGAATTTCCCACTAATGCGACAGCACGTGCCATCACGCTGTGATAGGCAGACGCGCCGAGATTGTCGACAATTCTTCCGCGTTGTGAACTAACCCAGTTACGTATTTTCGTTGCAATGATTCGTCCCGCAGTGTCGGCATTCGGCATCGTAAAGACCACCTCGAGCGAGGTATCCTCCAGTGCCGCCAGCAACTGATCAATTTGCCATTCAGCTTGTTCATGTTCGAGCGTGGTGGGATGAAATGTCACCAGGAGAAACTCCTGGTTCACGTCAATATCAAACTGCTTTTTCAACTCTTCCGCACTAAATGCTGGAGTAGCGCCCACCGCATCCAGCGTTGGTTCTCCGCAAGCGAACACACGCTCTGGATCTTCGCCCATTTGAATAACGCGGCGCGCGTATTCTTCCGTAGCCGTAAAGTGAAGGTGACTCAGCTTAGTGAGACCATGGCGCAAAGAATCGTCGATGGCGCCCTGGCTAAGCTCCCCGCCACTTATGTGTGCGACGGGGATTTTGAATGGCAAAGCGGCCAGGCCCGCGGCAAACATCTCAAAACGATCACCCATAACCACCAGGATGTCCGGTCGATTTTGCTGGAAAACCTGTGCGAATCCCAATAGGCCCAGCCCCATCGACTTTGAAATGGACGAAGGCGTATCGGAGGAGAGCAGCATCTCTATCCGCTCAGAGATCTCAAACCCGTCGCTCTCGATCATGCGCACCGTCATCCCGAACTCCGGCGACAAATGCATCCCCGAAACATAGAGCTTGAGCAGGATTTCGCTGTCGGCCTCAAAGGCTCGCAGTAACGGCGTGTATGCTCCATAGTCGGCTCGGGAAGTAGTTACTACGCCAATAGATCTCAATCAAAAGTGTCCCATCCGGAATACGATTCCAGCCGTATAACTACGCGCACTTTGGCACTGCCCTTTCGTAGTGTCGATACGGACCGGCCGCATCATTACCAAATTCAGAAACTGGCTGCTGCCATAACCTTGTGCATCGCATTGGCCGTATCGCACATATCCTCCTCCGTAAGCGTCGGGTGAACCAGGAACATAAGGGATGTCTCCCCCAACTGCTGAGCAACGGATAGTCTCTTGGGCGGACGCATCGATTCGGGGAATGCCTGCTCCAGGTATATCTCGCTGCAACTGCCTGCGAAACACGGGATACCTTCCGCATTCATGGCCTCCATCACTCGCTGGCGGTCCCATCCCTCTCTCAGCCGCTCAGGACGCAGGAATACGTAGTATTTGTAATACGCATGAACTATATCCGCGGGCGGGATCGTAACTCTTAGCGACCCGATCTGTAAGAAACGCTCGATGAGGATAGCAGCGAGTCTGCGACGCTTTTCGATCATATGTGGCAGCTTGCCCAGCAAAACCCGCCCAATTGCGCTTTGCATCTCTGTAAGACGCCAGTTAGTACCAAAACTCTCGTGAAGCCAACGATAGCCTGAAGGATGCGCTCTGTTGTACACCGCATCGTAGCTCTTGCCATGGTCCTTAAAGGCCCATGCCCTGGACCACAGCTCCGGGTCATTCGTGGTCAGCATGCCTCCCTCGCCACCCGTTGTCATGATCTTGTCCTGGCAAAAGGAAAACGCGCTCACACAGCCCATCGAACCGACCGGGCGCCCTTTATACATGGCACCCGGAGCTTGAGCACAATCCTCGATGACTCCGATCCCGCGCTCGGAGGCCAGTTCAAGAATCGAATCCATATCGCACGGCCAGCCTGCCAGGTGGACCACAATGATTGCCCGTGTGCGAGGAGTGAGAACAGCACGCGCAGTATCGGCAGTTATGTTCTGTGAGTCGGGGTCTATATCGGCCATCACAGGAACCGCCCCACGCATGACTGCACAGCTAGCTGAAGCAATAAATGTTCTGCTTGGAACTATCACTTCGTCACCAGGCCCAATTTCCATGGCATACAGGGCAAGTTCTAAGGCAGCTGTACCGTTTGCTAATGCCACAGCATGTTTGCAGCCCGTAAACGACGCAAACTCAGCTTCGAACCGGCGGCCTTCCTTGCCCGTCCAGTAATTCACGGCACCCGATTCCAGTACGGCTTTCGCCGCATCGATCTCAGCTGACGTAAACGTGGGCCACGGCGCAAACGACCGCGAACGGATAGGCCGTCCGCCATGGATAGCAAGCTGCATTACGGTGGGGGAGTTGGAAGCTGTCACAACACTCATATGATTTTCACTCTTTCAACGCTTCTACTCGATTCTGCTTTGATTAACTGATGCTTACGCGCGATATTGTGGAAAGAAGTCAGGACGCAGGGGCGGCAGCCGCGAATCGGCAAGACGCTGCTGCAACAGAGATTGGTAGCGCTCAGGATCAGGAATAAGCGTCATAAAGGAGTACTGGAAGATCTCGCCGCCAAAGCTTTTCTTGAATTCAAATAGACCGTCCTCACCGTCTGCGCCTCCGCCCAGATGCAGGTACTCGCAACCTCTTTCCCTGGCCCAGTTCACCGCCTCATTGATCAGCAGAGTCGATGCCTTGTGCGCTCGTCCCAACTCATCGGTAGCGCTCAAATGGTAATGGCCAAATTGTTCATCTCTCATAAAGAGAGAAGCCCCGACCGGCCTTTGACCAAGCCAGGCAATGGCAATGTCCAATTGCCCTTTCAACTCCTCAGCAAGCACGCTGTAATAGGCCTTAGGAAAATGGTAAAAACTCTGTGCATTCATCTGTCCCATACGCGCTTCATAGAGATCATAGAAAATACGGAAATCTTCATCTCTCTTCATCCGCTGAGACATCCAAGTCACATTCAGCTCACGTCGCGCAGCACCTAGATCGGAGCGCCGTCCTTTTCCTAGAGTGCTGATGCATTGCATGGGTTCGCTCCAATCACATGTGCGAAGAGCGACTGTCAGGCGTGATCGGTGGAGTCGACATGTATCGTCCACTGCAGCATCGAGCCATTCTGCCTGTTTAAGCATCGGGTGAAGCCGCACCAGAAGCGATATCAGGCCCGCGTTCCGGCCCCATGAGCGAATATGATCGACCAGTAATCGCGCCTGTGATGCATTTAACTCCTTCAAACCATCTGCCAGGAGAAGGCCACCGTAGCCATAAGGCGTCATCCCATCTGAAGCATCGGGGTCCAGCTCCGAAATCGGACGGAGATGCACGGGAAGCAGTGCTCTTCCCACGCCCACATCGACCACTAATGCTGCGACAGTTCCATGCCCTGCGGCTTCATGTGCTTTAGCATAGCCAGGCCGGTAATACACATCGGGGAACAGCGATGAATCCACCAACCTATCCCACAGCTCTCGATCCTCGGACTCATAAAGCAAGCGTACGGATGCATTCACAGTTCCTGGCGATTCAACGAGCATGGCACGCTCCTTGAATAAGAGTCTCGGCTACGCGCTGCATATCGGTGGAGGAATACCGTTGATCGCACGGAATTGTGAGGATCCGGCAAGACAGTTCACCAGCACCCGGAGTCGAATCCTGCGGCATTACCCAGTGAATGGGACAATAGATCTTTCTCGATCGCAAAAACTCGCGATGGTAGTCCCGACCTTCCGCGGAGGCGAACACCAGCGGAACTCCGAACGGAGCGGACTCATCGCTCACACTGGCGTGTAGCGGCACAGCGGCCCTCCAGTCGCGCAGATGCAGTAGCAGTTCACGAGCATTATCGCGTCGCACCGTACGCCATAGCAGCGGTGCTCCGGAGGCTAGATATCGCATGGTAAAAAGCGATGCCGCGCTGACCGGTGCGCACTCTAAGCTGGCTTCGCCGGAAAGCTGCAAGCGCCGAAACTCCTCCTTCAATTCAGGTGAGCCATTGCCCGCAAGATATTCGCTTTTGAACAGCATTGCTGTCAGCTTCTCCAGGCTGCCGGCATCAGCTTCGGACACTGCAGGCGATGGAAGATGCCGCCGCACGGGCGACCAGAGAATGGCGCCATCTGGAACCGGCATCACCTTCCGCAACGCGCAGAAAGCGTAGTCGGCCCGGGATGTGAGTGCCCATATTGAATGTGGATCATGACTGTGATCTTCAATCAGGATGCACGCATGTTTTCTCTTCCACTCTGCCCAGGCGATACCGTCATCCATGCCGAAATAGTTCACTGCAACAACAAGATCATCGGACGCCGGGGTGAGTGTCTCCCACTTTGGGTGATCAAGGGCGGGGCTGTCTTCATAGATGTGGATATTTGCGGAGGCGCTCCACGCCTGGACCACCTCACTGCAAAAATAGTTTGGGAGCCACAGGTTACGGCGCGTGCCGGCTTCTTTCATCAGTTGCAAGACAGCATGCCGACCCAGCGCAAACCAGATGGCTGGATTCGGCCAGGGCAGAAACGGCCCTGGGGCCATACCAACCCAATGAAAGTCGCTGCCGACCTCCCATGACACCTCTCGCGTCACGTGGAATCCCTCGTCGGATGAGCGCCCCATTCCGCTCTGAAAACTGCCATCAGAATGAGGTCAAGATACTTGCCATCTCTTATCTGCTCATCCTTCAATACACCTTCCCGCTTGAATCCGAGCTTTTCGTAAATATGAAGAGCTCGTTGATTGTTATCAAGAACCGCTAAAGATACTTTGGATAGATTCAATTGCAGAAACGCCCACTCGATGAGCGTCCTGGTTACCCTCGTTCCATAGCCTCTCCCCAGCCACCGCGTGTCTCCAATGACAATCGCAAATTCAGCTTTTCCTACCCGATAGTCGATCTTGTATAGACCCACATGTCCCACACATTCATCCGTGCCACGCTCGGCAATCGCCCAAAGTATCTCGTCAGCCCGGCTTGAATGACTTTTGATCCAACTCTCGAGGTCCGCGTGCGAATACCCAACAGAGTGCCCACCTAGAAATCTGACGATCTCCCAATCATTCCGGAATCGATAAAGGCTCGTCACATCCTTTAACTCCAGTGGCCGCAGAATCAAATCTCCTATTTCAATCATGTCTGCTGCCTTCCCGGCGCATCATCGGGTGCAGCCCAAGATCATCCACATCCCGTACATCTTGTCCGGAAAGCACGCCCGAGCCATGCACCATCTTAGACATCGTCCATAACAATATTTTCAAGTCCAGCCATAGGCTTTGATGATCGACATACCAGACGTCGAGCATCAGGCGGCGGCTGAAGAGGATGTCCTGGCGTCCTTGAATCTGCGCCCACCCGGTGATGCCGGGTTTTACGTCGTGACGACGCCCCTGATCCGGAGTGTATCGATCCAAGTACTCCATTAATAATGGCCGCGGACCAACCAAACTCATATCACCGATCAGCACATTCCAAAGCTGTGGAATTTCGTCAATGCTGAATCGCCGCAGGAAGGCCCCAAGCGAGGTGAGGCGGCTGGCATCGGAAGTATGCGTTGCAGCAGTATCTCCCACGGTCATCGTACGAAATTTAACGATCGTGAAGGGGCGCGTTCGATACCCCGGGCGCACCTGTCGAAAGAAGATCGGCCGTCCCATAGAAATCCAGATACAGATCGAGATCAGCACGAGCACGGGAGAAAGAACGATCAGGCCAAGCACAGCCGCGGTGAAATCCACTATCCGCTTGCACAAGCTGGTCATCTTCATGAGCTGCCTTTGGTCGAATCGGCAAACAACGATGACGCAGGCCCTCGACGTATCAACATCTCCTGATACAGGCTCGCAAGCGAGCCCCAGATAACTTCTCGACGAAATTCACGATGAACGAGGTCACGCCCTGCCATACCCATCTCCCGGCTCCGAACCGGATCAGAGAGTAACATCAACAGTGCATCTGCCAGAGAAGCACTATCGCCTACCGGTACTGCAAGTCCGGTTACTCCATGGGAAACCGAATCAATCGCCCCAGTTGCCTGCGTCGTTATCACCGGGCGGCCCGCTGCTTGCGCCTCCAAAACTGTATTTGGGAATCCCTCACGGTAAGTGGGAAGAACAAATACATCCATAAGCAGGTAATAAGATGCAATTTCAGAGGTGAACTCAACCCGAATGATTCCGCTAAGTGCTTCGATCATGGTCCGGACCTCTGGCGGTGGAGGACTATCTCTGTCGTAATTGCCGATAAGCAATAGCACTGCACGCGGAAAGGATTCCCGAATCTGCTTAAAGGCGCAAAGTAATTCACGAATGCCTTTGTCGCACGTCAATCTTCCAACATAGCCGATCACCTGCTGCTCCCCGTCGAGCCCAAGTTCAAGCCGGATACGGTTGACATCCTCGAGCCTGCTCGGGGTTGGCTCAAAAGCCGATGGATCGATGCCGTTGCTGCTGCCGGATCCCAGCACTACGGTCTTCTCTCTTCGGACCAGGCCTAAGTGCACCGCCTGTTCTCTCAGGCTGGGGCTTACGCAAATCACCTGATGCGCACAAGCGCAGGCGATACGTTCTGTCAGAAGCAACACACGGCGCTTGAGCCCGGTCGCGGTCTCCAGGCGAAGACCACGGAGGGTATAAGCTCTGCAAGGAATCCGCATGAACCAGGCTCCGATTCCGACCAGCAGCCCGGCTTTGGGAGTGCCCGCATTGCAAATCGTCGGTCGCAGCTGCCGCAGGAGCTTTGTAATCCGTAGCAGAGAAACAAAGTCACGAAGCGGAGCGATATTTCTCTCCATAGGGATAGTAAATACAGGGATCGATTCACGCTCCTGAAGTTCTTGCACCTCTTCCCCGGGATTACAAAGGGCTATGGGGGAAAAGCCTTCTTGCGTTAAATAGGTCAACTGTCCACGAAGCAATATCAAGCTCAGCGAAGATGTCACCGCACACAGAACCTTGACGCGTTCGCGATCCACTAGGCCTCCATCGCGGACGTGTCAGCAGCGAGCGATTGCATGGCCAGCGGCCGTCGCTTTTCTTCCAGCCATGCCTGAAACATCAAGACATCCCATAGATGAAATTCCCAATCACGCCGACCGGAGAGATGCTCCAGCCAGACTCGCCTGATCGGTTTCGGATTAAAAATCTGATCGCGCTGCAAGCGTCCTTCATCCAGAAGCTCTTCTGCCCACTCACGCAGCGGGCCGCGCAACCACGCTCCCAAGGGTACGCCGAAACCGAACTTCGGGCGATCGACTAGTTCCCTCGGAACATACCGGTAGAGCACCTGACGCAGGATCCACTTCCCTTCACGGCCCCTTATGCGCATGGAGAGCGGCAAGCGCCATGCGAACTCCGCAACCCGATGATCGAGAAACGGTACGCGCGCCTCGAGACTTACCGCCATCGACGCGCGATCCACTTTCACCAGGATGTCATCGGGCAAATATGTCACGGAATCGAGGTACATCATCTCCTCAGCCGGGTGCGGGAAAGACTTATGATCGCCATTCGTAAGTAACGTTGCAGGTTCATTGCCGCCCCGCATTACTCTTTGCGGTTCAAACCAATGGGATGCCCCTCCGCCGTCCCTCCATCCGGGAAGTCGCCCAGGTGGCG
>JAATFH010000064.1 GCA_015655315.1 Terriglobales bacterium | reverse complement strand
GTACAAAACTTATCCGGCCATCCGAAAGAGGTATCCTGCTCTGCGATATTTCGCCAGAGCTGCCAGCCGCCACCATCATGTACGCTAGAGTCACACTTCGCCGGCGAGTTATGGTCACCCCATTCGGAGTTCTCGACCAGCGAGCCGTTCGTTACGAAGACCAAATCGTCTTCAGTGAGATCAAGCCCACCCTGTTGTCCGTTCTGAACCCAGTCGATTCGTCGTGCCACCTTGCGATCTGGTGCAATATCGAAGACAACATTCATCACCTGAGTGTCGAACTGAACCTTGACGCCCTGCTTTCGAAGCCATGTGATCAACGGAAGAACGAGCGATTCGTATTGGTTGTATTTGGTGAACTTCAGGGTACTGAAGTCCGGCAGACCATTAATGTGATGAATGAAACGCTGCACATAGAGCTTCATCTCCAGCGCGCTGTGCCATTCCTCGAAAGCAAACATGGTTCGCCAGTAAAGCCAGAAGTTCGACTCGAAGAAATCCTTGCCGAAGACTTCATTGATCCTCTTGTCGTAAAGCTGTTCGGGTAGTGCAAGGACAAGCTCGATAATCTCCCTTCGCGCTTTTGATGTCAGCGTGAAATCCATGCCAGTCTTTGCATCCTGACCTTGGTCAATGGTGGCGCGCCGTAGGGAACGGTTGGGGTCATCTTTATTGAGCCAGTAAAACTCGTCGAGAACCGAGGCACCTTCCACCTCAAGCGAGGGAATCGATCGATAAAGATCCCAGAGGCACTCGAAGTGATCCTCCATCTCGCGGCCGCCGCGAATCAGCCATCCGGTTTCAGCATTCCCGGCGCCGTCGAGCGCCCCGCCGCTTATAGACGATGCCTCCAGAATCGTGACGCGATCCCCGGCCATGCGGCCGTCCCGGATGAGAAAGGCGGCGGTTGCCAGCGAGGCAAGCCCACCGCCCACGAGATAAGCCGATTTTGCCTCAATATTTGAAGGCTTACGCGGACGCGCGAATGCTTCGTAGTTGCCTTTGCTGTAGTACACGCTCGACTCCTGTTATTCAGCTATCGCTCGATCGCAGCTTTTTGTTGATCCGCCCCTATCTTACGCCGAAGGCCGGACTCATTCCGTGTCCGGGATGTTGCCTCCGTCGGCTGGTCGTGGTGGTGGAGAATGCTTCGACTGCGCTCGGGGAGCGTTCATCAGTATCATGAGTAGAGTGGGTCGGAAACCGGCTCTGAATTGAGACTCCTTTGACCAGAAAAAAGGCTTCGCCCGAAGCCACCACGGATCCGGTAAAATCTCGGCGGAATCGCACAAAAACAGTCCGTCGCAGCCTCGTCGAAGCAAGCGAGGCGCAGAAAGAAGCACTCCTCGCTCGGGAACTCCGCACTTCGCAGACTCAGCAGGAGCTTGCCGTGCTTGTCGTGGTCGAGTTCACCGGAGAACTGCGCAAACGAAAGCTCACTGCCGCCGCTCTGCTTGCCCGCAGCGCAGTCGCCGTGACGGCCGGAGAAGAAGATCTTCAGGGCAATGCAGCGTCCAATCTTGACTTCGATGCCAGCCGCGGAGAGTTTGCAGAGCTTGCCCGGTCAGCTGGCGCGGCCATAGCCGCCACACTCGTGCAGCGCCGTCAGAAGCCCGATCCCTCCAGCCTCGTCGGCCAAGGCAAACTCGACGAAATAGTTGAGGTTGTGACCTCCACGAATGCGTCGCTCGTTCTCTTTGACCACGACCTCACTCCATCGCAGCTACGCAACATCGAAGCCCGGCTCCCATGTCACGTGATCGATCGTTCGCAGCTCATCCTCGACATCTTCGCCCGCCACGCCAAGACCCGCGAGGGGCAGCTCCAGGTAGAACTGGCCCAACTCGAATATCAGTTGCCACGCCTTGCGGGACGTGGCCGGGCCATGTCGCAGCTGGGCGGTGGCATCGGAACCCGAGGCCCGGGCGAAACGCAGCTTGAGACGGATCGTCGAAAGATCAACATTCGCATCGATCACATCAAGACTCAGCTCGACGGTGTCCGTCGCATTCGCCACCAGCAGCGGCAGCGCCGTGAGGCCGTCCCGGTTCCCGTGGTTGCCCTCGTCGGCTATACCAACGCCGGCAAGAGCACCCTTTTCAACGCCCTCACCGACGCAGGCGTGCTCGAATCTGCCCGCATGTTCGCTACCCTCGACTCCAAACTCCGGCAGCTCCAGCTTCCTTCCCGCCGCAAGATCCTGCTCTCCGACACCGTTGGCTTCATCCGCGACCTTCCCCACAACCTCGTTACGAGTTTCCGCGCGACCCTTGAAGAGGTCGAAAGAGCCGAAATTCTCCTTCACGTCCAGGACGCCGCCAGCCCTATGCACGAAGAGCAGAAGGTCCAGATGGAAAAAGTCCTGTCCGAGCTTGCAGTCTCGACCAAGCCCACCATTCAGGTACTAAACAAGGTCGATCTCCTACCGCTCGAGCAACCCGCCCGCCTCTCCAGCGATACTGAGGCGATTCTTGTTTCCTCGCTTCAACGCACCGGCCTTGAACAGCTCCTGGTCGCCATCGATGCCGCGCTCGTGGTCGATCCTCTTATCGAGTCCAATTTTCGTCTCCCGCAATCTGAAGGCTCCATACTTGCCGCACTCGAAGGCGGAGCGATCATTGATGAGAAACGCTTCGAAGGAAATCTCGTCTTTCTCCGGGCCCGGGGACCAGCATCCCTTCTGGATCGATTCCGCCACTTCCGAGAGAAGCACGATTTTTCTGACGGGCGCCTGCGAGCGGCTCAGACCTGAGGCTTGTCGAATAGGCGGCTGGATTTACAAAGAATAAAATCATTTTCGAACAATTCAGGGGTATTTCCCACACATAACCCAGCTTCTGAGTCCTGGAAGGAGGAACTATGACACGAACCACCGCCGAAGATCCGCACCAGCAAGCGCTCGAAGGACTTCAGGACCGTCTCATGGAGGAGCTCGGTACATTCCTGAAGCGTTATCCCAATGTTCACCCCGCGAGGATTGGAGCTATCGTTGGGCAAGTCTATCTCGCTCAGTATGTCGTCTCTTACGGGGACGACGCGTCCAAAGCCGCTCGCGAAACACTCGAACTCATCATCCAGGATTTCGAGAGAGCGCCGAGAAAGTCCGAGATCCAGTGAACTCCTCCCAAACCTTCGCCACGTCCCCTTTTGAGACTTGACGATCAGATCAGTCGAAGAGCTGCGACCTTGGCGACGCCGAGTCCTGAAAATTGCCCAGCCCCACCCCAACCAAACGAAATCGCCGCTGTGGACTCAAATCGATTCGTTCTCGAAGGGCAAGCGCTATCGTCGTGAGTTCCTCGCATGACTCTGGCGGAACACTCGGTGTATGGCTGCGGGTAAATATGTTGAACTCGGCCGTCTTTAATTTCAGGACGACAGTGCGCGCTATACGCGCATCCTTGCGGGATCCTATCCAAACCTTCTCAGCAAGTCGCTGGATCAGTGCCGTGGTCTCGGACAATGGTACGTCTCGTTCGAGTGTGTCTTCTGCGGAGATCGACTTCGTCGGACGGTTGGGAACCACCTCGTTGTTGTCGAGACCCCGCGCCAACTCATACAGCCGCCTGCCATAACGACCAAACTGGTCTTCGAGTACCGCAAGCTCGAGAGTCCGCAAATCGCCAACCGTCGCCACACCTAGCCGCTTAAGTCTGCTCTCGGTCACTTCGCCCACACCGGGAATCCGTCCGACAGGGAGCAGATGAAGGAAGGCATCCACCTCTTTCGGCAGGATGACAAAGAGCCCATCGGGTTTACGCCAGTCGGAGGCAATCTTCGCCAGGAACTTGTTCGGGGCGAAGATTGCCGATGCGGTGAGATTGAGTTCGTCACGGATCTCCTGTCGAATTTTCTTGGCGACCGAAGTAGCCGTAGGCAGCCCGGTCTTATTCGCTATCACGTCCAAGTGGGCTTCATCGAGCGAAAGAGGCTCGATCAGGTCGGTATGTCGCCTGAATATCTCGCGGACCGTCTGCGATACCGCCTTGTAGCGCACAAAGTCCAGCGGCACAAAGACCGCGCCTGATGTCCGAGAGCTTCGGGCAAGTGGAATATATGGTCTGCCACCAACATTGGCCCACGGGACCTGGTCTCTCCTGCCCCGCGCGTGATCCCACGTGGTCAACGGATATTCCGCGGATGGACGCCCCATCATAGTGCACGCAAATGGGTTGCTGCATCGCGGAGTCATCGTGATAAGGGATGTTGTAGATGGTTTCCCAAATGACTCCCTTCCCTTTTCCTGGTAAGCCAAGGCTGGCGTGACTGGTAGCGAGTATCCCGGCTGAGAGCAAGCTGACTGCACTGCGATAGATGGGTCCGGAACAACCCCGTTCCAAGAACACGAGCGGCTTCTGAGCGGGGGTTGTTCCCTGCTTACCGTCGACGTACTATTCCTATGCCGATTCCGGTAGGAGCCGGATAGGCACCTACGTCTTTTCATGGCAGAAGTCTTCATTTCGTATTCTCGCAAGGACAAAGATTTCGTACGTCGACTCGGCGATGCACTTGTCGCGAATCATCGCGAAACCTGGGTCGACTGGAAAGACATTCCGCTCACAGCCGAATGGCAACAGGAGATCCTCCGAAACATCGAAGCTGCCGACAACTTCATCTTCATCATCAGCCCTGATTCAATCGCTTCCGTCAACTGCAGAAAAGAGATAGAGCATGCGGCGGTCAACAACAAGAAGATGCTCCCTCTCTTCTACCGCCCAGTCCCAGACGACTCCATTCCCGAAACCTTGAGCCGATTCCAACGGCTAGATTTCGGTGAGCCAGCCGAATTTGAAGCAAAATTTGCGGCTCTGGTCACCGCGCTCGACACCGATCTGCCATGGACACAGGCACACACTCGTCTGCTGACTCGTGCCAAAGAGTGGGAGCGCATGGCCAGAGACAGCAGCTTTTTTCTACATGGCAAAGACCTGCGCGAGGCAGAGCAGTGGATGGGGAAGAGTTCCGACAGCGAGCCAAAGCCGACCACATTGCAGTCGCAATACATCGTCGCCAGCCGCCAGTCAGCAACCAGAATTCAGCGAATCATCATTGGAGCAGTCGCAGTCGCGTTCCTCGTAGCTGTCGGCCTGGCAATCTACGCATTCCTGCAGAAAAACGTTGCCCAGCGCGAGACTCAGCTGGCACAAACCAATGAGGCAAAAGCGGAGAAGCAAGAGAGAATTGCCAAAACAAGCGAAGCAAAAGCGACACAGCAGGAGAATATCGCTAAGCAGAATGAAGCTGAAGCAGTTCGCCAGAAAGGGCTCGCGGAGCGCGAACGCGATGTCGCGGAATCGCGAGCATGGGCGGCAGAGGCTCAGTTCGAGCGCGGTCGGCGGCTCGATCGCGCAATATCGTTGAGCGCCAAAGCCGTTTCCACAATGCCGCTATACGAGGCGCTGGATAGCGCAATTTCCGTTGGCCAGGCGGCATTCAATGTGAAGAAAATCTTGCGTGCCCACACACAACGGATAACAGCGACCTGCTTCGTGCAGGGTGGCTCGCTGTTGGTCAGCGCAGCTGAGGACGGCCGAGCAATATTGTGGGATGTGGACGCGGGCCGTCCGTTGCAATTTCTGAACTCGTCGGTAACGGACAGGGCAAAGGCGATCGATTGCAGCAGCAACAGTCGGGTTGTGGCAGTCGCGAGCTACACGAATACTTTGGTGTTGTGGCGAATAGACGGCAATCGCGCCACGCCGTCGCTCAAAATTACGGACAGCGTTGATCGCCTTAAGTTCAGTCCAAATGGCGCGATGCTTGTGACCGAATACGGCGGTCAAGTAAAAGTGCGATCCGCCACGACCGGCGCCATCATGGGGAAGCCGTTTGAGCTGAAATACGCGATCACCGCTCTTGCCGTGTCCGACTCGGGCGATCTGCTCGCAATTGGGACTTCCGATCGCAGCGATCACGGCGGAGAGGTGTCGCTGTGGTCAGGAGCCGGGAAAAACGTTTTCACGGACAACCCATTTCCAACGGTTGTCAAGAGCGTGGCTATTCTAAGCGGGAGCGGAAAACTGATTGGCGCCGGTGATGATGGCGACCTAAGAGCATGGAATCTGGATGGGAGCAAGGCGGAAGTCCATACGCCCGATAACATTATCAGTCGGCAGACAACCGCAGTGGCCATTGGTGTGAATGGCGATATCGCAGCCATCGCACAAGGGAAGGAAGTGATAGTAGAGGAACTAGATTCGCAGGGTAATGTCCAACGCTTGGCCGGTCACGCTATGCCTGTAACGGCTGTGGCGTTCACTCCTGATGGAACCTTGGTGGCCTCAGGTAGCGAAGACGGAATCATCATCGTTCACCGCCGACTACGTGAAACCGAGTTTAACGGCGGCTGGGTCGTCGCAGGACCAGATGAATCGAGCGAAGATATCGCGTTCACGCGTGACGGCGGAGCGTTAATTCTCGATGGAACATCGAAGTCCCCAAAGCGCATCCCGGTCCCAGTGTCGCTTCTGAACAGTCTGACGCCGAAGTCCCGGACGTCTATCGATAATGATGATCGATCGACGAAGTCATTTTCGATTGTAATCGAGGGCGACAAAGCGCGATTGCGAGATGACCGTCAAAACCGGGTCGTTGACGAAATGATCCCGGACCGGGGTGAGGGCGTCATCGCGGGCGACGCGAGTTCCGACGGCAAACGTTGGGCCGCGGCGAGCAGTGGTGTTCTGAGAATCGGCCGATCCGGAGAGAGGCGATCATACCTCGCCGTTCTTCCGACTGGATTCGGAGACATGAGCGCGGTCGCTTTGAGTCCGGACGGTGCGCTGATTGCCGTTGCCGGAAGCAACCTGTTGCAGGCGTCTGACAGTTCGGCAGGCATGGTGGAGAAAATGATCGTCGTGATCGACGGCGATACTCACCGGCCACTCGGAGCGCCGCTCTCGATGCCGGACGTCGCGACGACCCTCAAGATGGTCTTCAGCCCCAACGGCGAATTCCTAGCGACAGTAAGCCAATCGAACACGGCCGTTTGGATCGTCGGACCGCGTCTTTGGCTGCGCTGGGCCTGCGCTGCCCTGGACGTAAGGGTCACATCCGCCGAGTGGCAGCAAAGGGCGCCAGGAACGAACTATCCGGAAAACTGCATCACGGCTTGGTGAGTGTTGATTCAGTACAAAACATCGGACAGCCCCAGCGGCAGATGGCAGGACTGCAATGAGAGACAATCTTCAATGGCGTGTCCACGGTGACAAGCAGAAGAATATACGTGGAACCATGCAAACGCACGACAACGTTGTGAGCGACGAACCCCGGGTGGGGAAAATAAAACCTCTCATAATTGCCGATCTGCACGGTGCTGGAGACGTTTGCGCGAGTGCGGGCACCACCTCGCGGCCTCGATACGGCCAGCGCATCCACAAGTAGAAGCCGAATAGGATACCTATGCTTGAAGAGGTTCCTGAAGTTCCGATTCTCATGCCAGAACGATGATGAAATAAAAAAGTGAGAGTCCTGGTCCAACAGTGTGGTGATTGGCTTGGCGAACAGTGTAGCGGCCGAATTTCGCACTCGTACTCGAGGACGAGTTCAATAGCCTTCCAGCCCTGCTTTTCTACAGACGAAAACTTTCCAGTGTGTACCGATTCAAGTGCAAAGGGCCTCTTGATGATGCATTTGTGTCAGTTTCGACACAAAGAGAACCGACCATTGCTGAATGAAAAATGGCTCGCCACGTTGAAGCTAAAGACACAATTCAACGTTCGGATCTTGTCGTGTCAAACACGCGACACAACCCGCGAGATCATCGGTTTCGCCTCTGAAAATTCCTAGTCTCCGCGCAGCGCACCTCGCGCCAAAAGGAGACTTCCGATGCACAAATCGCTCACTCGGAACCTTGTACTTACCATCGCTCTCAGCACACTTTCAGGAACCATTACGCATGCTGACACAACAGTTCCGGCTCCAGTTCCCCAAAGCGTCACCGGAGGGGATCCGGTGCCGAAATCCCCTCATTCCGGTATCACCGACCTAATCCTTACTTGGCTCCAGGTGCTGCTGTAACATAACCGTATCGTCTTACTAACTCTTCGCTCGAACGGGAGAATCGAATGAATTTAAGCGAACTCGATCTCCTGTTCTGGGCGATGAGCTTTGTTGCGAATCTCGTACTCTTGTTCGTATTATTAATTCGCAGTCGCTCAAGAAATTTTCCTCTCTTCACAGCACTCATCACACTGAATGTTGCCAGAACGATCGTGCTCTTTGTCATCCGTAGGCATAACGCACAAAGCGCTTATTTCTACACGTTCTGGACCCTGGCTGTCGTCGATATGGGTATGCAGTTCGGCATCGTCTACGAGGTGAGCTCGAAGGTGTTTCGCCCGATGGGAAAATGGGTGCCCGATGTTAAGAAAATATCCTGGAAACGAGTGATTGTGATCGTTGCCATCACTTCCTTGTTGACATTGATACCGAGGCCACCCAACGATTCCCGGATGCAGGAAATAATCGTCAAGAGCAGCTTCCTTTCAGCGGCCCTGATGAGCGAGCTATTTGTCGGAATGCTAGCCCTCTCAGCGGTTGCTGGGCTCACCTGGACGAGCCATGTCGCAAGAATTGCTAAGGGGCTTACGGCCTATTCCATTGCAACACTCATTCTGGAAACAGCGAACACCTATTTGGGACTCGGAGGCAGCGGACCGGTGTATGACGATCTATCCCGCATCCGCATAGGCATCTATCTTTGCTGCGTGACTTACTGGATCGTCGCTTTATGGCGGAATGCGCCACCTTCGAGGAATATGCCGGACCACATACGTAAGCAAGCGACAACGATCAGCCAGGCAGTGAAACTTCGAGTGGATGGATTGCGCCGCGCAGGTGAATCATGACTCGCAATCTGTCGTTTCTTCTTCTGGCTGGCGCTCTCATCCTGATCATCCTTAGCGTTGGCATTTTCTACGCAGTCCGATTGTGGGCCTCCGCTCAGACAGAGTGGAATGCTCTCTTGAAAAAGCTCATTGTCATCGATCGCGATAGAGTTGATCGAGTTGCACTGGATGCGATCTGGCCTTCGGGTCAGAGACGCACTGACGATCTAGCACGTGAGCTTGAGCCAAACGAGATATGGCAACTCTTAGGTGAGCTTGATGGAGTCAAAAGGCTTGAATCGAACAGTAGGGTATTAGTCGAAATGGCGACTTACCTTCAACGGTCTTATCCTGAAGCCGCGTCCGTTGCCGAGGAGCTTCGGCTCCACGCCAGAGAGCTTGAATGGCAGGTGGGCAGGCTGGGAATGGCTGCCGAACAGGGGAGTCTTGAATTTCATATCGCGACTTACGCTCAGAATGTTGCGATTGCGTACTACCTCATGGAGCAGCGGCTGCAGTTGCTTTGTCAACAGACGAACGTGCCAAACTTCCGATCCGTCTAGGCCCACGGCACTCTCTCATTCGAGGAGCCACCCAACTATGTGCCCGCCTTACTCTAGGCTCATTGCGACAGAGACGACCCGTCCCACAACATCCACGTCTCTGCCATAGGCCAGGGGCAACACATCCAGCTTCGCCATCAGATGCGACACAACGTTGAGCTGAGTTCCCTGCTCCGTCAACTGGCACCAGCCACAGACATAGCCCTTCCGCGTATATAGCAGGTAGATGGGGCGGTCAAACTCATTCGTCCATTCCTTCGGCGATGCGATCGCTCTTTGATGGGTATCAACCGTAATGATTGCGCCGGGCCTGATCATAGGATAGAGGGTGCGGTCCTTTCGCCCTATGACAGCCTTGCGCTGATCCTGTTCCCTATGCTGACCTCAGCAATCCTCAGAGCCTAAATCTGTACAGTTATGTTCTCAACAATCCACTTTCTCATGTGGACAAAGACGGTCACTGTTGCGATCCAGATGACGTATTCAATTTTGTAGTTGGGGCGGTCAATGCCTGGGGTAGTGACAATGTTCTCGGATATGGCAGGGTGACCCAAACGACAACGGCAGGACAATTGGGCTCAGCGGCCGGAGATTTTGGAGCAGCGATTCAAGGTGCAGTTCAGGTGATTGTCGGAACAGGTGGGAACATCGGAGGAGCGGCTCTCGATGCAACAGGCGTGGGATCCGTTGTAGGTGTTCCCGTAAACGTGGTGTCTACAACCGTTACTGTGCAAGGCGCGGGAACGGCAGCGACGGCAGCAGTTAACCTGTTCAAAGCTGGGGGGAATTTCTCTCAAGGGGTAAAGCAGGATGCGAAGGAGGCTGCTGACGGGAAATGCCAAAACTGCGGTGTTGAAACTACGCCCGGCCAGAAGTCTCAAAAGGGGGTGACTCCACCGGGAAATGAAGGTCAGACTGACCATATCGTTCCGAAGTCGAAAGGTGGAACCAACGATCCCTCAAATGCGCAACATCTCTGCCGTGACTGCAATATCCAGAAGTCAGACAAGATGCCAAACCAACAGTAATAGCGAAG
Source organism: Terriglobales bacterium (assembly GCA_015655315.1). Classification (GTDB taxonomy): domain Bacteria; phylum Acidobacteriota; class Terriglobia; order Terriglobales; family Acidobacteriaceae; genus Alloacidobacterium. The sequence goes on along the minus strand of JAATFH010000064.1, from coordinate 1,189 downwards.
CGATCCCGATAAGGAAGGTTGAATATGGCAGACGACAATTACAAGAAAATCAGCTTCGAGCTTGAGCAAGATGCTGATGGTTACCCTCCCGACAAATGGGAGAGCCTGTGGGCTTATGAAACAGAACCAGGACTTTACAGTGTGGACAACATACCCTTCTACGTCAAAGGAATTAGCAGTGGGGACGTGGTATCGGCAGAAAGAGAAGGCGAGCAGTTGGTGTTCAAGAAACTCGTTCGCCCCTCCTTAAATAGTGTCTTCCGCCTATACCTCTCTGATGCTTCAAAAGTGCAGGCCGCGCGAGATCAGTTCCGAGGGCTTGGATGCGAAACCGAGTTGTCGAACTTGCCCAAACTCGTAGCGGTCGAAATCCCCGACAAGGTAGACTTCTAGCCTGTGGGCAGACTTCTAGGAGAGGGCGCAGCAAGTGGCCGCTGGGAGTACGAGGAGGGCGTTCTTCGTCATAAGATCGCAGCTTAGAAAATCTCTACGGGCTTCGTGCAGTAGCGCCGCAGGCCGTCTCTTCGGGGCGGCCTTGCTGCGTCAGCAGCCCACTAGGAAAGCCGCGTCGCCATGAAGAGAAAACCAGCGGTGCGTTGCACCGATAATAGGGTGACACATCATGTATGAGCACATGTCACTTACTTCTTGGTCTCTACAACCACCCAGGCAACAACCGAGACCACACCGGACACCCAGGCAGCTACTCCGACCAGCCTCCACCGCCATTCCTGAAGCTTCTGCACGGCGGCTTCGAGTTACCCTACTCTGCCCGGTTGTCCATTGCCGACTAACAAATAGGTCTGCTGTTCCAGGGCCGAGAGACGTTCACCGGTCTCACGGACATAGCTGGTGAACTCGGAGCGGAGCCTGCGGAGTTCTTCAAGAACGATATCGATTGTTTCCATTTAAAAGAGACTTTCCACGACTGTAGTACGCTTTTTATGTATCGAATCGCCCAAGCCCAATATCTACGCGGCTTCCAGCGTGCTTTTATGTTGAGCGACGAGGCGCTCCAGCGTCTGAATCGAGCAGCCGATGGTCTCTGCTACCTCCTGCCGGGTGTAGCCCATGCCCAGCATTGCGGCGATCTGATACATCTGCTTCGGTAGGTGGCTCAAGTCGCGCTCCGACTGATCGTCGTCGATGAAGGCGACATCGAGGTTGTCGAGCGGTCGATCTTCCGGCT
>JAATFH010000479.1 GCA_015655315.1 Terriglobales bacterium | reverse complement strand
TTACGATTCCGCTCGAACAGCAGATCAACGGTGTCGAGGGAATGCACTACATCACCTCCACCAGTTCAAACGATGGCACCAGCAACATCAATGTGGTATTCAAGACCGGCTACAGCCTGAACATCGCGGCGGTCGACGTGCAAAACCGCGTTGCCACTGCACAGGGCCGTCTGCCGCAGGAGATCAAGAACACCGGCATTACCATTACGAAGGCGAATCCGAACTTCGTCTTCGCCGCCGGTTTCTATTCGGAGGATGGAAGCCTTTCGAACCAGTACATCTCCAACTACCTCGATGTCTATGTAAAAGACCCGCTCAAAAGAATCCAGGGCGTCGGCGATGTCGTGATCTTCGGCGAGCGCAAGTATGCCATGCGCATCTGGCTTGATCCGCAAAAACTGGCCGCGCGCAATCTGACTGCGACGGATGTGATCAATGCGTTGCAGGAGCAGAACATTGAAATTCCTTCCGGCCAGCTGGGGCGTCCCCCTGCGCCGAAAGACCAGAGCTTTCAGATCACGCTGCGCGTCATCGGGCGCTTGAGCGAACCGCGTGAGTTTGAGCAGATCATTCTAAAGAACACGCCCAACGGACTGGTGCAGCTGAAGGATGTTGGCCGCGCGCAACTGGGAGCTGAAACCTACGATACGAACCTGGAATACAGCGGCCACGAAGCGATCGGCGTCGGTGTGCAGCAGCTTTCCGATGCAAATGCGCTTGAAGTCGACAAGGCGGCCAAGGCCTCTCTGCTTGAGCTGTCGAAATCTTTCCCTCCAGGGATCAAGTACGTCATCGCCTTTGATACGACGACGGTCATCGGGGATTCCGTCAAGGAAGTTATCTCCACGCTGGAAGAAGCGATTGTCATCGTTATCATCGTTATCTTTCTGTTCTTGCTCGACTGGCGTGCAACGGTCATTCCTGCCATTACAATTCCGGTTTCGCTGGTTGGAACATTCGCGTTTATCAAGATATTCGGCTTCTCTATCAATTCGCTGACACTCTTTGGAATTACGCTGGCCACCGGACTGGTGGTCGATGACGCGATTGTCGTGATCGAGAACGTGCAGCGGCACATTTCGCTCGAGCATTGCGATCCGCACAAGGCTACATCGGACGCGATGAGCGAGGTCACAAGCGCGGTCATCGCGACTTCACTCGTGCTGATCTCAGTGTTCGTTCCGGTTTCATTCTTCCCCGGTACAACCGGCATCTTGTATAAGCAGTTCGCACTGACCATTGCCTTCGCGATTGCCATTTCAGCGTTCAATGCGCTGACGCTTTCTCCGGCGCTGGCTGCGCTCTTCCTGCGCGGCGAAGAAGAGAAATACAAGATGCTCGATTGGACGCGCATCAAACCCTTGTCCCGAGCCTATTCAGGATTTGCCCATGGCGTGGAAGCTGCGATTACGTGGCTGGGCAGAACCTATGCGCGTCTTATCCACATCACGTTGCGTCTTCGCTACCTGCTCCTGCTGGTTTTCTTCGCAGGTCTTGCGGCTACGGGCTATGTGTATGTGCACGTGCCTACCGGCTTCATCCCGCAGGAGGATCAGAACTATCTAATCTGCGTTCTTCAGGCGCCCCCTGGCGCATCTTTGAATTACACGACGCAAATCGCGCAACGGGCCGAGAAGCTTATTCTTCAGGACGCGGATGTTTTTGGCACCTTTGCGGTTCCCGGTTTCAGTCTTTCCGGTGGCAGCGCTTCGAACTATGGCTTGATCTTTATCCCCTTGAAGTCAGCGGATCTACGGCGCGCCAAGGGGCATGCGGCGTCGGATGTCGCAGCCCGTCTAGCCCCTGAGCTTTTTGGAGTTCCCGGCGCGATTCTTGCCGTGTTTGAGCCTCCGGCAGTGCAGGGTATCGGCAGCTTTGGCGGCTTCCAGTTCCAGTTACAGGATCTGGGCCGGAACACTCTTCAGGATCTGGACGTGGTGGCGCACAAAATTGTCGCGGGCAGCCGGCAGCGGAAGGACCTGGTGGGCTTGTTCACCAGCTATACCGCGAACGATCCGCAGCTTCTGCTTACGATTGACCGCGAAAAGACGAAAGCGCTGGGCGTTCCGATCAGCGAAGTAACGAATGCGCTCGGAGTCTACATGGGGTCGGAGTACATCAATGACTTCGACTTCAACAATCGTTCCTATCGCGTTTATATTCAGGCCGATCAGTCCTTCCGTATGAAGGCGGGCGACCTTCGCCAGTATTATGTCCGCGCCAGCAATGGCGGGATGATTCCTCTGGACAACGTGGTGAGGATCAGTGACGCCGCCGGACCGCAGGTGATCAATCACTTCAATCTTTTCCGCTCAGCCGAAATCGACGGCGCCGCAGCGCCCGGATACAGCTCGAGCCAAGGACTGGAGGCGATGGAGCAGCTGGCTAAACAAAACATGCTGCAGGGTATGACATACACGTGGAGTGGTCTGGCTCTCGAAGAGATAGAAGCGCAGGGCAAGGCGGTCGTGATCTTCGGCCTGGGCATTATCGTCGTCTATCTGACGCTGGCTGCCCAATACGAGAGCTTTGCGCTACCCTTCATCATTCTTCTTGCTGTGCCGATGGCGGTGCTGGGAGCACTGGAACTGGTTTCGTGGCGGGGAATGTCAAATGATGTCTATGTGCAGATCGGACTCGTCATGCTGATCGGACTCGCAGCTAAGAATGCCATCCTGATCGTGGAGTTTGCTGAGCAGCTTCGCGAACATGGTCGGTCGATTGTCGAGGCAGCTATCGAATCCGCTGAATTGCGACTGCGGCCCATCCTGATGACCTCGATCGCATTCATCCTCGGTGTGTTGCCGCTTTACTTTGCAACCGGTGCCGGATCGCTGGGACGCAAATCGGTCGGCACAGCCATTGTTGGCGGCATGATTGTTTCCACCGTGCTGAATCTGATCTTCATTCCTGTGCTGTACGTGATTTTGAGCACGCTCCTGACCAAGTTCAAACGTACGCGCAAAAAAGCGGAAGACTGCATTGAAGTGGAAGAAGGGGCACTCTCATAGACGAGCCCGAAACATACTCAGTAAAGAGGAGCCTGATGCTGGGCTCCTCTTTTTTATGTAACAGATACATTCTGTCCAAAGGTCAGTGCAGCTTTTTAAAAAGACAAATGTCTCTTACCTTCACCGTCAGCGATTATGATCTTCGACCCAATCGCGGCAGCGGACCGCCATGCTTCAAACGCATTACCGTCTTTCGGCGGAAACAAATCTCACTGTGGTCGTTTACAATTCCAGCCGCTTGCATGAACGCATAGACAATCACCGGCCCCACAAACTTGAATCCACGCTTCTTCAATTGTTTCGACAGTTCCACTGCCAGAGGCGTCTGCGCAGGTACGGGGCCTGTGGACTGAATCGGCTTGCCGCCTGTTATCCCCCATATGAAGGAAGCGAAGTCTTCCCCTGATCTGTGCATGTCCAAATAAATTTGGGCACCTTTGATGGTTGCCTCGATCTTGGCGCGAGACCGAATGATGCGAGGGTCATCAAGCAATCTCTGGATATCGTTTTCTGTGAAACGAGCGACCTTAGCGGGATCGAACTGGCAAAATACCTCTCGAAAGGCATCTCGTTTTCTGAGGACGATCACCCAGGCGAGGCCCGCTTGAAAGCCCTCAAGAGTGAGAAGTTCCCAAAGCGAACGACTGTCATATTCCGGGATACCCCATTCCTGATCGTGATAGTCCCGGAGCAGCGGATCGCTCTCAGCCCACGTACAACGTGCCTTTGTGCTTTTCACACTTAAGACTGTCATCATCTCTCCACGAAATAAATTTAACCTTCAAAACTGAACTCAGCGCGTCGCTCTTTAAATTGAGACTCACAGTGCGACGAGGGTCGGATGAGACACGAAATTCCCGAGAATTTCATAGCTGGGATTAAGGCCGCAGCGCACCATTCGCTACGCCGCCAATTCTGAAAGACATCTTGAGAAGGCCCGCATTTGGCTTCAACCGATTGATACCATGGATTCGTTGTATATGCTTGCCGCTTCGGGGCGCCTATGCGAGACTAAAAATACTTGGGCTAGATACAGCTGCATATTGAGCTATCGATTTTGGCCCATGAAAGCCGGGATGGCGGAACTGGCAGACGCAGCGGACTCAAAATCCGCCGAGGGCAACCTCGTGGGGGTTCGACCCCCCCTCCCGGCACCAAGATAAGATTCACAAAATGAATAGGTTATAAAGACCAAAGCCTCTCAGTCCGGGAGGCTTTTTCATGCTTTGAAGTACTGGGGATACTTCTGGTGATACTTTGCTATGTTGTTTTCAGAGGGCCCGTTATGCCGAGGAAACGGAAGAAGGTTAGGGGTTTATGGGAACGCGAACCTGGAAGTGACATCTGGTGGATTCGCTATCGAGTCGATGGTGTTCTGAAACGAGAGAAGGTTGGGGCGCATGGTGCAGCGTGCGATCTCCTCATCAAACGCAAGAACGAGATTCGAGAAGGGATCAAGATGCCGGAGAATATGCGGCATACCTCGGTTCGCTTTAAGACTCTTTGCGACGACATCCTCGTGTTCAGCAAAAAGCATCATCGCGACTTCAGGAGTGTCGAGATAAGGGTGAAGAAGATCGTTGCAGATTTTGGTGATACTTCGGTGGACAAAATCAAACCCGCCGATATCGATGCCTGGCTTTCCCGCGTGACCAAGACACCCGCGACCTCAAATCGTTACAGGGCACTTTTCTCACTGATCTTTCGTGAAGCTCTTCGGAACGGCAAGGTCACCAGCAACCCGGCCCGACTCGTTCGGCAGCGAGCGGAGAACAATGGGCGCATTCGCTTCTTGACGGAAGCTGAAGAGACAAGCCTGCGTGATGCGATCCGGGAACGCTTCCCTGAGCACGAGGCGGAGTTGACGATCTCGCTCGGGACAGGGATGCGTCTATCGGAGCAGTACACACTCGCATGGAAGAACATCGACTTCGAACGCCGAGAAATTAACCTTGACCGCACGAAGAACGGTTCTCCTCGCATGATTCCTATGAACGATGCCGTCATGAAGGCGATGGAAGAGTTCGCACGTCGATCGAAGTCAACCAGCCGAGAGGCTCTCGTGTTCCCGATCAAGAATCCGAAGGACTGGTTCAAGCCGGCCATGGAGGATGCCGAAATCGTGAACTATCGGTGGCATGACAACCGGCACACCTTCTGCTCTCGCCTGGCTATGCGGGGCGAGAATCTAAAGGTGATTCAGCAACTTGCAGGACACAAGACGATTCAGATGAGTGCCAGGTATGCGCATCTGGGCGAGAAGTCTCTCCACGCTGCCGTAAGTGGCTTGTGAGGCCGTGTTTCGCGCCTGACGTCGGGGCTTTACAGTGCGCGATGCGATAGACAATAAAAAGCCCAAAACCATGCGTCTATGTGTACGATATTGCCTGTTATGGGAAGGACGACGCCATCTCTTGTACCAAGAGTCTCCCGTTTGCTCGACGGCCTCGGCGCTCGTCTGAAGCTTGCTCGCCTTCGACGGAAATTCTCAGCAGAGCTTGTGGCGCAACGCGCAGGGATCTCTCCGCGCACTCTCTCTAAAGTCGAGCAGGGAGACCCCACGGTTGCATTGGGAGTCTATGCGCGGGTTATGCAGGCGTTGCGATTAGAAAACGACCTCGGGCTCTTAGCCAAAGACGATGAACTTGGTCGAAAGCTGCAGGATGCGGCAATAATCGCCAAGCTGAGAGCTCCCAAACGAATCTCAGGAGCGAAGAGCGAGATCGCGTTAGATGCACGCGAGCTTTGAAAGCCGATGCCGATCGCAGGTTGTTCTCGAGAGAATCAACTATGGCACGACTGAGATCAACTCTCGCAGCGAGAGCCACATGTCTCAGGCCATGCGAGCCTCTGGCGGTTGCTACAGCTTCGCCAATGTGACTGAGCGCAATAATGCCTAATACCATAGGCATTTCGAGCCAATTTGGGGCGATCTCTTATTTTTTTGCTCAACCAGCCAGACGATGAGGATGATCTGCGCGGGAAAATCGTTTGAGATCGGAGACCGGGATGAGAACCCTGGATCCAATTCGTCGAAAGGTCAGCTGCTTTTGTGCCAGCAGATAATCGATGGCTCGTCGGCTGATTGAAAGCATCTCCGCAGCTTCTTCTCTGCCAACCAGCAGCTTCTCTTCCGGTGCTAGGGTTATCCTCCCGGGGCGCTTTCTTTCTAGTTGAGAAGATTCCATAATTTTGTTACTCCCATGATCGAAGGTGACGGTGGCGACGACTGTGTTCCAGCATGAAAGCGAATCAATTCGGCGTCCATCCGAAAGATTCGTGGTCTCTTGCGCATCGAGAGATTGGCTCTACTCCGAAGCGTTGAAGCTCTGGCCAATGAT
>JAATFH010000523.1 GCA_015655315.1 Terriglobales bacterium | reverse complement strand
CGCTGCTGTCCAACTGGAAGTTGCTGGAGGTGGTCCGCGATCCAGAGATGCTGAAGGCTGCCCCGGCCAGCGGGGAACCCGGATCGACATCGTGAACACCGGGCAGGAATAGACCGAGAGCGAGGAAATTGCGATTGAAGAGCGGAATCTCGCTCAACTGCGTGCGCGTAATGTTGGCGCTCAGAGCTATGTTCAGGTCGTTCTGAATGGCCTGCGATTTCGGCTGCACCGGAAGAGGCGTCGGCGGACTTTTGGCTACGACTGGGGGCGGCGTCGCCGGAGTCGCAGGAGCCGTCGGCGCACTTGGCTGGATAGGAACCGGCTGTGGTGGAGGCGGAGGCGCGGCGGCTGGAGCGATGTCAATGGGCGGCAGAGTCGTGTGGTCCTGACCTACATTGAGATCGAAGGGCTCCGAGCTGTGAATCACATTCCCGGATGCATCGAGGACCTGAATGACGTATCCGGCCTGCGGCGGAACTACGGGAAATTCGAAGTTGCCGTCGTCGTCGGTCTTAGTCGTCTGGACAAGTTTGATGGCCGGATTGACCAGCTGGACGGTCGTTCCCGTAACAGGGTGGAAGCGGTCTCCATTCAGCACCTGTCCGTCGACGCGGGTCTGCGCGAAGGCGCATATGCTTGCCAGCCCTAGCATCCATGTGCAGACCAGTACCCGTAGCAGATATCGCATCTCTTTCATCCCTGACTGTGCCTGGCGCAAACGTACAACCACGGGGGAAGCTACACCGGGATATACAGAAAGCCAATGACAGAACGATAAGAACTGCAGTTGATAAGTGCGGTCACCGGCACTGATTAAGTGACCGAAAAAGCAATACCACAACAGATGGTGAAGAATCCAGAAGAATCGGATCAACGAATATTGGAGATTTCGCTATAGATGCGCGCTAAGTTGCATCGCGTATCGACGCTCCATGATTACATGCCGGGCTGGTTCCAGACGGCAAGGATCTTAGGCGATACATATTTCGCGACCGGCTTGAATCGTTCCTGCTTCGCCTGCTGAAACTGCTGTTCCGCGCTTTGCTGCAAGCGATCATGTTCTTCGCGGTTTTTTGGATTGGCGACGATGGCCTGCGACAGCATGGTCGCGCCCAGATAAAAATAAGCCGCCCCTCTACTGCGCGTGCCGCCTGCCGTCAGGTAGAGCGAAATAGCGTCGCGAGCCTCAGTGAAGTGAGCTTCATAATAATTGCGGATTCCCTCCACCAGCGTGTCTTCGAGAGCCTTGGGATCTTTCGCAATGGCTGCTTTCATGGCGTCCTGGGCCTGTTGCTTGCCGGAGAGTGCGTCCGGCTGCTTCGGATCGAGAGCTAACACCTGATTGTAAGAAGCGAGGGCTTGCTGCCAATCCCCTTTTGCCGCATTGTCGCGCGCGTCGGCGAGGCTGGCTTTGATTTTTGCCGTGTTATCCGGCGGCGCACCCGGTTTAGGCGTCTGGTTCACCAGAGCCGCGATTTCCTGCAGTCTGGCGGATGGATTGCCGGGCCCGTTGCTCTTGATATTGATGGCAGCGCTATATTTCTGTTGCGCGGCAGCGTAGTTTTTCGCTGCTTTGAAAGCCTCGGCCTGCTGGATGTCGTCGTCGTATTTCTTGATGTTGGACAGAATCGCCTGAACCTGTGCCTGAAGCTCGGGAGCCTTGACCAGTTCGGCATTCATTTTGGCCGTGGCAAAGTCACCATTGTCGTAGGCCTGTTGCGCCGCTTTGAGCGATTGAGAGCTGGCGCTGGCGACTTGCTGATTGGCCGCTTCATCTTTCTGTGCGGTCTGTGCCTGGGCAATCAGCTTTTGCGCTTCTTCGCGGTGCGGTCCGAAGTAGATTTTGCTCAGATCGGTAATGGCGTCAGGATACTCTTTGGCCTCGAGCTTACTTTTTCCGGAGACATACAATCCGTCAAATTTCTGAAGCCGGCTGTCCAGAAACTGTCTCGCATCGTTGCATTTCTTGCTGTAGGCCTGAGGATCGAGGTCGGCAGCTTTACACAAAAGCTCAACCGCGGCCATCTGGTCGTTTGTTGCCTGCGATTGCTTGTAGAGACTGTCCGCCTGCTGATCGGCAAGAAGGGCGGCCGGAGTGCACAGGAAGAAAGCTGTAAGCACGGCGGCGCGCACTTTCATTGCTGTCCTCCGATCAGTTGCTGGATATCGGGCTGGGTGAAGGTCACTGTGCACAGATGCTGTTCCGCTGAAAGGACGCAATTCTGCGTTTGCTGGCTGTTATCCGGTCCCTGAAAGACAACCTTATAGCTGCCGGGCTCAAGACCGTCAAGACGCATGGGCGTGCTCTGATCTCCAGCAGGAAGCGGCACGCTCTTCCCTGTCGGATCGATCACCCTGCTAATGGTCGCCCACGGTGTGCCGTTCAACTGCATGTATGTAGGAGGTTGAGCGGGAGCACCCGGGCGCAGCACCAGGAAGAGAACTCCGGCGATCACCGCGGCGGCTACCAGGCCGATGGCGACATACAGCCCGGTGCGCGGCTTGGCCTGCACGATGATCGGGAGAGAGTCAGTGCCCGTGCGCGACTTGACGCCAGCGGCTTTGGTGGCTTCTTCTACCAGACGCTTCCAGTCGGCCTGCACCTGCGCATCGGCAAATTCGAGAGCATTGGCGGGTCTACGCAGTTCTTCGAGGGCGGCTGTGGCTTCGTTGCGCAGAAGGGCTTTGCGAGCGCCTTCGATTGCGGTTGCGAACAGGGCGTTCGCTGCGGGACGCCGTTTGGATTCGTACGCGGCGATGGCCTGCATGAGCACGGGCGATTCGCCATAGGCGCGTCGGACAGATTCAAGCGCATCCATGCCGCCGTGCAGATCATTCTTTGCCAACGCTTCGTCGGAACGCGCGACTGCGTTTTGAATCGCACTCTCGACTTCGATCTTCCGGGCCAGCTCCTGACGCAACGCGGCGATCTGGCTAAGTGCCTGAATCTCCTGCGGCTGACTGTCGAGCAGTTGCAATGCGCCGCGAAGATCGGTTTCCGCCAGCGCCCGCGTTCGGGCGGTAACACTTTCCACCCGCTGTGCCGCCTCGCGCAGCGTTCTCCGAGCCTCGTCCAGAATAGCTTTGAGGCCGGCGTCGTTCGTGGCTGCCACTGCTGGTTCCAGCTTTTGCACCGCCGCTTCGTACTGGCCGTTGCGCATCAGCGTCTGCGCTTCTTCACGCACGGCTGAGGTCTGGCGCTGGCGCAGATGAGTCTGCTGTTCCTGGCGTACGAAATCGAGCAGAGAGGTCAACTCCTGGGTTTCGCCGCACTCGATCAAGCCAGATTCGAGAGTGCGGATGGCTTCGTCGAAGTCACCACTGTCGATGGCGGAATGGGCGCGCTTCAGGTACTGCGCCTGGAGTTCTTCTTTCTTGATCTGCCTGAGCTGGAACTCAAGCATGGACTTGAACTGGACGAGATTCTCGTCGCCGGGAACCTGTTCGAGGGCGTGGTCGATCAGCGCAATTGCATCGAGAGGCGCCTCGGCGAAAACCTTTTGCGCCTGCTGCAGGGTCGTTTGCACGATCTGCCTCGCCTGAAAATCGCGATTCTTCTTTTCCGTCTCCGACTTGAGACGGAGCAGCGACGCTTCGGTGGGAAGCTTCTCCAGCGCGCGATTGATCTGGTTCAGTGCCCGCTCGTAGTCCTCGCGGTAGATGGACTCCTGTATCTCGCCGACCATCTGGTCGATGAGGATGCGACGGCGCTCCTCTTCCTGGCGCGTTGTCGCTTCGTGCAGAAGCTTCTGCACCTCGGGGTGCGCGGGGTCGATCTCGGCGGCGGCATGCAAGCGTTTGACCGCGTCGGTGTATCGGCGCGAAGTGTATTCCTCTCGCGCGGAAGCGAGCAGTTCCTGAAGCTTGCCCTCTTTTGCCTTGCGCTCCATTTCGCGGACGACCGTGGAGTAGGCGTTGCGCAGGTCGGTACTCTTCTCATCGAGCTTGAGCGCCTGGTTGAGAAGCTCCTGCGCGGAGAGCAGATCGCCGCGTTCGCGCGCGTCGCCTGCCTGCTTCTAGAGCGAGCGGACCTTATCCTGCTTTTCCTTGAGGCGCAGCGCATTTTCGAGTTTTTCGTCGAGCTGGAGCGTGTTCTCGGCATCCAGCTTCATCGCCTGCCGGTAAAAAGAGACGGCATCGTCGTAGTTCTGCGACAGGACGGCTTCTTCCGCCTGTTCGACGATCTGCCGCACCTGCTCGGCCTTCTGCAGCCTGTTGATCTGGTCCTGTACCTCGCGCGTCAGGCGCTTGGCTTCGAGATTCTGCGAATCGATGCGCTGCAGGTCGAGCAGCACGGTGCGTGCGCTGGCGAACTGGCGCTGCTCCATCAGGCGCTTGGCAGACGTCAGCAGATCGCCGACGCGCTCTTTCTTCAGACCGTCGGAGATGCCCTGCAGATCGAAAGCCATCTCTTCGGCGGTGCCGTATCGGTCATCGGGATTTTTGGCGAGCGCGCGATCGACAATCGCAACCAGCTCATCCGGCATCTCCGGGACGAGCGCCTTGATTGAAGGATGCTTCTCGTTGATGACCTTGTAGAGCGTCGAAACATCCTCGCCGTTAAACGGCAGCTCACTGCTGAGCATCTGGTAGAGGATAACGCCCACCGACCAGATGTCGGAACGACCGTCGCTCATCTCGCCCTTCAGTCGCTCCGGGGCGATGTAATGAAAGGTTCCGATGACGGCATCGGTCTTGGTCAGGCGAGTGGACTGATCGGCCAGGCGGGCGATGCCGAAATCGACGATCTTGACCCTGCCATCGGGCTGCACGATCAGGTTGGCCGGCTTGATATCGCGATGCACGACGCGGTTCTGGTGCGCATAGCCCAAACCAGCGGAGAGCTGCTCGATGATCGAAAGCGTTTCGATCAGGGTGAGTTTGCGGCCTGAACGCAGGATCTTTTCGAGCGAGTCGCCGGAGACGAACTCCATGGCGATGTAAGGCATGCCTTCGTGCTCGCCGAACTCGTAAACGGTGACGATGTTGGGGTGGTTCAGGACACCGGAACGGGCTTCGACATAAAAACGGTCCCGCAGCTCCGGAGTAATCTCGGTCAGCGTCTTGATGGCCACTTCCCGGCCAATCAGACGGTCCTCTCCCCGGTAGACCACACCCATGCCGCCGCGGCCTAGCTCCGCGACAACGTCATATCTGCCGATCCGGGTAATGGTCGGCGTTCCCAAAGGTTCGTTGCTCATCCGCGCTTACTACCCTCTAATCCACTGAATACCATCAACTTTGATACGCAACATCTTTAAGATCCCGGGGGCTGGGAGTTCGACGCAAAAGATGTGTGCAATGAAGCGCTGCCGTTCACGTTATCACGAAAAAGCCATTCATGAAATGGCCCCCGCCCCGAGTCCAAACTCTGTTACATAGTGCCGGTTTGGGGATGGACGTTACGTTTAGATTAATGCACGGCGGAAACCGTGACCGCAAACGGATAACTCTTGATATTGATCGGGTTTCCAGACCCGTCGGTACCGGTTGCGGTGACGATGAACTGGTAGGTCCCCGGCGGAGTCGCCGTGGAGGTGGTGCCGCCCATGTTCCTGAAGTTGGAGCTTCCGCAACCAATGCTCAGGCCGACAAGCGAGGCAAACAACAGAACAGCCAGCCAACCGGAGAGCTTCAGAGCGCGCCTGCGACGGAAGAGGAAGACCAGCGGAATCGCACCCACCGGGAAGACGACGGCCGCTACGATCTGCAAATCGCGGTTGAGCGGGGCTTCGCGCAGCGCTCCGACAGCGGTATTGCCGGTGGTGACGACATAAATCGCAGGCGGCGCGGTAATGATGCCGGCATCGGTCGAATAGGTGTAGGTCGGGGGGATATTGCACTGAATGCCGACCGAAGCGAGGTTGGTGCCATCCGCGCTGACACAGGCGAGCGTCAATACCGGGGGAGTGCCACCGCCTGGTCCCTGCACCTGAGGTTGTTCAGTGAGCCAGTTCCATACGAATCCGGCGGTCTGGCCCGCAGTGACGCGGGCAACCGCTTCCGGAGTCGCAGTCTGGGGCAGCGCGATGAGGCCGCTCGATCCACCGAAGCCGACATTGCCAGTCAGCAGCGCCACTTCCACCGAAGTGTTATTCAGAGTTGTCTGCGCCGGAGGTACGGCGATGCCGGCTGGCAACGGGTTGGGCAGCGGGCATGCCGGAGTCGTCGGCGTATAGGTCGAGGAGGGATTGCCGGGATCGCAGACCTGCGTATTACCGCCCGAGGTCGTCTCTGGATATCCCTGCGCGCCCAACTGGTCAGCGAGCACGACATAGAGCTGCGGCTGACCGGCGGGCAGATTGAACTGCGGTTTCGGCGTTGCCTGGAGATCATTGAAGAAATAGGTCTGCAGCTGCTGGGTCTCGCCGATCAGGTTGCCGCCCCCGAAGAGGAAGGTGGTTACCTGTACATTGTCGTTGCAGGTGCTGCGTGTTGTGCCTTCCGAACCGGTGAAGCAGGGATCCTGATCGTTGTAGTCGTAGTTGTTCTGCGGACTGATGGTCAGATCGACCTGGGCGGCGGCGGCGGTCACACCTTTCCCCGGCTGCGAATTGGACGCGTTGGCCGCGGTTACCGCCGTTCTTACGTAGGGAGCGAAGTTGACGGGTTCAAGGACGGCCAGCGTTGTCGGGGTGCCTGCGTCGGCTAATCCGTTGAGCACGCCGCAGACCTGGGCAGGTTGCGGCTGTGCCGGTGGCGGCGGATACGTGGTATTCGCCACGGGTACGGAATAGGTCCCCTGCTGAGCCAGAACCAGGGTTGTAATGTCGCCGGTGCTTCCGTTGCCGGTGTAATGCGGCACCGCGCCGAACGCTGTTCCTGCGGGAGCGTTGCCAAGCGCCCACAGCAGAACGCGCTCCGGCTTCTGGAAGGTACCGGGAATGGAATTGAGGCAGATTGTGGTCGGGTTGCTGTTCGCCGTCGGAACGTTCGCTGTCGTGCCCAGGGTGTAGTACGTTCCGCCGGAAGCAAATTTATAGAGAGGCTTGGTCGCGCCGTTGTCCGGCGGATTCGGAGACGGCCCGGACGGGAGCGCGGGCATGCCGCTGGCGACAAGACTGGTGATTCCGGCAATTTGCACGGAGGTTACTTTCAGGCCCAGTGGCTGCGCGAGGTTGCCGTCAAACGGAGCCAGAGTGAAATTGCCGCCGACCGGAGTGTTGACCACGGTGATCGAAACCGGAGTCATCTGGCCGTCACCGTTGGTTGTACCGGCGGGATTGCTGTCCACGATTGTCGACGAAGCGACTGCGGAGCTAAAGATACGCGCACCCGAGTTGCCTTCCGTCAGGGTTGCCAGATCGAAGAAGCCATCGAGGTTGAAGGCTACGGGCGCGCCGGGGTTGATCGCGCCGCCATTCAAGCAGGAGCTTCCGGACGCGCATGTGGTGGACGCCGGGAAGCCCTGCAACGCGGGTTCGAGGCTTTGCGCCTGTACGGTGAAGGTTGTCGCCCGTCCATTGGCATTGGGCGGCAGCGTAATGGTCACCAGAGGATTGGTGGCGATATTCGGCCCGTCATTGGTGATGGTGACCTTATAGCGCAGCGGGTTGATCACCGCGCCGCCACCATTGGCTCCGGGTTGCGCTTCGGCAATTCCCGGCCCAACAACACCACCGGTCGGAGCCAGCGCGCCATCGTTGGTCTGCACAAATTGCGGCTGCTGCGTGATGCGCAGGTGAGCGGCGCGCTGCACGGTCAAAGCCGGAGGAACAGGACTGGTGGCGTCGCCCACTGTATCGGCGAGCGCGGCCAGCGTTGATGAGGACTGTGCGGTTAAGAAAGCAACCGACGTTGTGCTTGCGTTCTGCGGCACGACATCGGCATTCAGTCCGTTGTCGGCAAATTTTCCGTAATACGTAAGCTGCGCGTACGCAGTATTCGCCACCACCGTTCCGTGAACGGTCGTACTTGTGCCCGGCGTTGCGGTTCCGAATGGAATCGCATTGATCAGGGTGCACGAGAGAGTGACGGGTGTGGTTCCCGTGACCGGATTGCCGTAGGCATCGGGCGTCGTTGTGCCGACCAGCTTGCAGTTTGCTACTGTCGGGTCGGGCATCTGCGTGAGGGTGAAGTAGCTGGGCAGCGGATCGGTAACGGTCACGCCATACGCATCGTTCAGTTGCGTGTTGCCGATTTGAATCTGTGTCTGCACCAGGTCGTTTTTGCCCGGTGCATCGCTGGCTACCTTCTCATCGAGATTGACGGTTCCCGGCGCTGCCGGGCAGGGTTGCGCCGGATTCGTAATGCCCGCAGAACGGCAGACATATTTCAGCGTGACCAGATGTACGGCGCGTTCGACCGTCACGTTGGGCAGCTGGCTGGGATTCTTAAGGCCCACAGCCGCAGCTCCGATGGTGACGGATTGCGCCGCAGGATTCGTCGTAACAGTCTTCTGTCCTGAAGGAACGGCGTTTTTGGCGAACTTGCTGGTGAAGACGACCGTGTTCGGCCCGACTGGGATATAGCCGGTGCATGTCAGTGTCTGTCCGAGGATAGTCGGTGTGGGGCACGTCAGCCCTGCAGATGGCGTCACTGTAACGGCAATGGGCGGAGCCGAGACGGTGGGATCTCCGGCCACGAGGAAGTTGGTCGGCAGCGGGATCGCGAGTGAAGCTGTCGTGGCGATATTCGGCCCTGCGTTCTGCAGCGTCACCGTATATTGCGTTTTGTCGTTGACGCCGTTGCCGGAAGCGCCGTTCGGGCCGCCGTCGTTCGCCATGTAAACGCAGAGGCTGGTACCTGCAGCCTGATCGCAGGGAACAACGGGGGCCGGGTTATTTGAAACAGCCACCGCGCCGGTTAAGGTCAGATCGGCTTTTCGCTGCACCGTTACCGTCACATTCTGCGGCGTCGGGCTATTGGGATTGAAGGTAGTGGTAGGCGAGCTGAACTGCGCTGTATCTGTCGCCTGCGCGTTTGGAGCGGTCACAGGGACTGCATCGGTACTGGTGGTGCCGTTGTCCGGGAAATTGCCGACTACGGTATAAGTAACGGTGCTGCCGCTGGCGATGGGATTCAGAGTCGTGCAGCCGGTGCCGTTGACGGCGTCACACGTACCGGCATTCGCTGGCGTTACCGACGACGAAGAAACGTGAAAGTACTGTGGCACCGTGTTCGTGAGAGCAGCCGCTGCAATCGGTCCTGACTCATTGGGACCATTATTCTTCAGCGCGATGGTATATGTAACCGTGTCGGGCACAGTTGTCGAGGACAGGTTGTATGTCTGCTTGTCCGATGTAGTGGTGAGAACCAGTGCTGCATAACCGCGAACCGTGGTTTGAGTGTTGGCCGACGATTTGCTGTTGGTGCTTTGCGGCAGCGCCGATCCGTCTGCCGTTACGGTTTCGGTGAAGGTTCCGTCGAGATTCGCAGAGGACAGAGCCGACCCGAGATAGACGCCGCTGAAGCTATAGGTCAGCTTCGCGCCTGCGGGAAGGTCCACGGAGGTGCAGCCAGTGCCTCCGGTCAAGTCGCAATTGGGTGTTAAACCGCCGCTCACCGATGCCGGAGTGGTGAGCTGGAATGCCGGGGGCAGTGTCATCTTCAGCGTCGTGTACTTCGAATCGTTGGCGCTGGTGTTTTCCACTGTCGCGGTGTAGGTAATTACAGTGACGTGGCCGGAACTTCCGGTATCGCTCCTGCTCGACGCGGCATCGAGCGTCGCGGGAGGTAACGGCGACTGGGTCAGGGTTGTCGTGATAGAAACCGGGGCAGCCACGGTGACAGAGGGCTGCGGGCCGTCGGCTTGCTCGCCTTCGGCGTCGGCGGCGGTGCCGTCAAAGACGAAAGTCGCCTGGGGAGTGCCGATGAGGTTCGGCGCGTTCGCGCTGGCCGTTCCCTGCAACGTAAGCGTATGCGTTCCCGTTAACGGCGATGGCACCGTACATGTTGTGCCGTTGTCGGACGGTCTGGACACGCAGGGGATGGTTTGAGCATCCAGTTCGATGGTATAAGCGGGCGAGCCAGCCGACGCCAGCGCGATCTGCGCGGGGAAATTCAGCACAACGTCGTGTGCAGGAGCATTCGGAGCATTCAGTTGCCACTTGTACTGAATCGTCGAAACATCGCTTGCGCCGTTATAGGTGATCTCGCATGCCAACTGCTGGCTGCATGAAGTGCCATTGACTATCGGGCTGTCCGCTGTCCTCGCAAAACTCAGCTTTGGAGTAGCAGCGGTAACGTTCGTTCCCTGAATATCGGCCAGATAGGTATTGGACTGGCTTGGAGCCGCCGCGCCTGCCGCACTGGATGAGGTGAAGCTGAAGGCGCTGGCGCCGTCTGTTTCTCCCACCAGCACAAAGGCTCCGGCTCCCGTCGTATCAGGCACGATACTGACTGCGCTGCTGCCGGTTCCTGTATTGCCGAGATAGCTGATCGATTTGAGCCCCGCTTCCGTCAACGGAGCCGGCGACGATCCGCTGTCGTCGAAGGTGTAGACAAAGGCTCTCGGAGTGTCGAGGGAGGGATCCTGTGGCGCGCCGGGAGGTAGGCCGGGCACACCGAATCCGGGCATGGTGGAGCGCTTCGCGGCAGTCTGACCGGCCAGCTGGACCAGGTTGTTGGTCGCGTCCGTGGCGACGGCGTGCACCGTTGTATTTCCGTTTGCCGAGGTGCCACCAAGGAAGGTGAAGGCGGCGGGCGCGGCGATTCCACTGGCAACCGGCACCTGAATCGCATAGCCGTTCATGTTGCCGGTAGCAAACGCTGTCTGCAGGCCTCCGGTCAATGTCACGGTGGCTGGACGCTCGCCGGGGAGCGAGTAGTGGATACCGGCGGCAAGGTCGGGCGAAAGTGTATCGCCTACGAGGTACAAGCCGTTCTCCCCCAGGGCAAGTCCCTGCGCAGTTTCGGAACCTGAGGAGGTATCGGCGCAGGTGAACATGGAAAAGCCGAGAACGCTGTTGGTGGCCGAAGCTTTAGGCGGCTGAATCTGCGCGAGGAAGACGCTGGTGTTCGCCGCATTGCGCTGGCAGGGAGTGAAGTCCTTGGTTTCGTCGTAGACTCCGGCTGCAGTAAACGACTCAGCCGTCGGAAACTGGATGCTCGCTTGTCCACCTATGGTTCCAGCAACATATATGTTGGCCGGGCTGCTGCCGTCGATTTGGATCGCAGTCGTCTTGTAATCGACAGGGGTAGAAGGAGCACTGATAGGGCCGCCCGTATTGCTCTGCAAGTAGGTCACCAGCAATCCGGTTTTAAGTGCGGCGTCCAGTTCGATGACAAAGGCGTTGGTGGATGTACCCGCGACCGCAGGTACGATGCTGGACTGCCCCGAAGCCGGTCCAAGCTGCCCTGTCACCGGCAGTGAGACGCCCAAACCATAACCGGAGATATAGACATTTCCGCTGCTGTCAGCGGCCAGTCCGGTAACTGTGGTTGTATCTGGTGCTGCGACGCCGACGCCGGTGGCAATATAGGTCGAGTTCGGGTTAGCGCCGGTCGAAGCCGCCAGAGTCGTCACAAAACCAAGGCTGGAATTGCCGAACTCAGTGGACGGGAAAGTTCCGTTAAAGGCTCCGTCAGCTACACCGGGAAATGCTGTGGCCGTTGTTGTTCCCCCGAGGTAGAGCGTTCCGCTACCGTTCGAGGAATAGGCGATGCTGGTCGCGTTCGACGCTCCTGCATTGCCCAGAAAGGTGATCCAGTCCAACACCGTGCCGAGCTTCGAGGTAGTCAACGCGGCGACAAAGGCGTTCGAGATGCCCGCTCCGCCCTGGTTCGTGGGCGGAGTGGTGGAACCGGGAAATCCAGTCGTCGAGGGCGTAGAGCCTGCGAGGAAAATCGTTCCGTTGCCATCGGTTGCCATTTGCGCTGGAGTTGAACCGGAGACACCGGAAACATAGGTTGCGAAAACGATCACCGGATCGATGACCAGCGTTCTACTGTGGTCATAGCTGCCCAGCGCGAAACGCAGGCTCTTCCCCGCGACACGGTAAGCAGCGTCAACGGGAACTCGTGTACCGCGGGCGTCAAACTGATAGGCTACGGGCTTGCGAAAGCGCAACTCTCCGCCGCTCGTGGGAATAACGGCATCTCCACCGGCGGCCAATGTCACTGCGTGGGCGCTTTTCAGATCGAGACGAATTCGCGCTGCATCGGTTCCCGGAGCCACGATGAAGTCATGCTCCAGTTCGCCATTTTTTTCATAGAATTCGGTATCGATTCCCGGATAGACGCCGCGAATGCCGACGCGAGAGAAGTTCGGCACGCCTTCATGCCAGCGGGATGGGTCCGAGCCTATCAAATAATTACTGCGGTAAGCGACGCTCGAAAGTGAAACGGGCGAGCCTCCACGGCTTCCGGCAAAGTGCACATCGACGTTCGCAGAGGCGCTGCTGCCCGGCAGGAGGAATCTCAGGCGGTCGCGTTCGATCGCTACCGAATAACTCCGCGCGCGGCCGAGAAATGAAAGCCCGGAGGCCAGTTGTCCATCGTTCTCTTCAAACGCCATGGGGACGGCTGCGATCAATCTCGCGCCGGAGGCGGGAGCGGCAGGAGCCGCTATGCCTGAGGTCTGAGATAGAGCGTTGCCGGTAAGCAAGAAAAACCCTGCGAATGCGAGCGATGAGAGCGACCGCAAGAATGTGTTTCTCAAGCAATATGTTCGGAACGAAGGCATAAAAACCGCATGAAGTAAGTCGTTGCACTTCGGTTACGGAAGGGCCTTTACAAGTCTTGCCAATAAGGCCAAAGGGGGAACACGTTGTAAAAGGAACGAAGTAAAAGCAGTCGAATGGTACTAAAGGGCTAAACCTGAGTCAATCAGAAAACGCCGCCTGTCTATCCTGCTGCAGGCATCTTTTTTTTACGCGATTATAGGGCAGTTCTGATCCGCAACGGATCTACGTCTGCCTGCATAGTGAGCATTACAGAAAAACCGTTTCGCGCCAGATCGTATCGACATAGAGAACACCTTTTGGTTGTCATCCTGAGCGGAGTATGACGCGCTTTTTGCGTCATAGCAGTCGAAGGATCTGCTTTTTCCTGGCTCCGCCCACATTTTCGCTAACCAAAAAGAAAAAAAGATCCTTCGCCACGGCTCGGGACGACAATTCTTGTTGAAATAAATACTTTCGCTTGCACTTATATATCGATACTGCCAGGTAAAGACGTTGTCGTGCCCTTGCCTGCGGATTTTGGCCGAGGGCGGCGCGGACGTTATCCTGAATACAGTTATGACAACGGAAACCCAAGCAAATTATCCCGTAGCCAGGCCGCAGCACACGGAAACCACGCATCACGGCCACACCCTGGTGGACGACTACGCGTGGCTTCGCGATAAAGACAGCGAGGAGACTCTCGCATACCTGCGGGCAGAGAACGACTACACGGCTGCGGCGCTGGAGCCGACGAAGGAACTTCAGGAAGCGCTCTATCGAGAGATGCTGAGCCACATCAAGGAGACCGACGTTTCGGTTCCCTTCCGCTACGGCGACTACTGGTATTACACGCGCACCGAAGAAGGATTGCAGTATCCGATTTATTGCCGCAAGCAAGGATCGCTCGACGCGCCGGAAACCGTCACGCTCGACGTCAACATTCTTGCCAAGGGTGAGAGCTTTATGTCAGTCGGCGGCATGTCTGTTTCCGACGACGGTCATCTTCTGGCCTACTCCATCGACAACACGGGCTTTCGTCAATACACACTGCAGGTGAAGGATCTTCGCACGGGCGAACTGCTTTCGGAACGAGTCGAGCGCACGGGCTCGATTCTCTGGGCGTCCGATAACAAGACACTTTTCTATACCGTCGAAGATGAAGAACAGAAACGCCAGTACCGGCTCTACCGCCACACGCTCGGCACTCCGCATGAGCAGGATGCGCTGGTCTTCGAAGAGCCCGACGAGCGTTTCAACATCGGCGCAGGGCGCACGCGCGACGGCAAGTATATCGTTCTCGAAGCGGGGAGCCACACTACGAGCGAGGCTCGGTTCCTCTCTGTGGATACGCCTGAAGCTGCGTTTCAGCTGATCGCGCCGCGCCGCGACAACATTGAGTACTACATCGATCACCGCAACGGGCTTTTCTTTATTCGCGCGAACGATACGGGGCGAAATTTCCGCCTCGTTACTGCTCCTGTCGAGCGCCCCTCCGTTGAAAACTGGACTGAACTGATCGCGCACAGAGATGAGGTCATGCTCGAAGAGGTGGATCTGTTCAGCGGGTTTTATGTGGCGTGTGAACGAGCGGATGGGCTGCAGCATCTGCGCGTCCTTCGTTTTTCCGGTGATGGCACAGAAGCCTTGCCCGCGCAGGAGATCGCCTTTCCTGAGCCGGTCTACAGCGCGCATCCGCATGTGAATCGCATCTTCGATACGACGACGTTTCGCTATGCCTACCAATCGCTGGTTACGCCGAGTTCGGTGTACGAATACGATGTCACGACCGGCGATTCGAAGCTGCTGAAACAGCTCGAAGTTCCGGGCGGCTTCGACCGCACACTGTATGCTTCCGAGCGCCTTTTCGCGACCGCGCCTGATGGCGTCAGCGTTCCGGTTTCTCTCGTCTACCGGAAGGACAGGTTTGAGCGGGGCAAGAATCCGCTCTACGTTTACGGATACGGCTCTTATGGCTATTCCCTGCCCGTTGGCTTCAACAGCAATCGCCTCAGTCTTCTCGATCGCGGCTTTGTGATGGCTTACGCGCACATCCGCGGCGGCGGCGACCTGGGCAAACCGTGGCATGACGCGGGAAGATTGATGCAGAAGCGCAATACCTTCACCGACTTCGTCGCGGTGGTGGAGTATCTGATTGCCGAAGGTTACGGCGATCCTCGACGCATTGCCATTGAAGGCGGCAGCGCCGGCGGTCTGCTGATGGGAGCGGTCGCGAATCTGCGTCCTGACCTTTTCCGCGCTGTCATTTCGCATGTGCCGTTTGTCGACGTGATGAACACGATGCTCGATGCGTCGCTGCCGCTCACGGTTCCGGAGTACGAGGAGTGGGGTAACCCGAATGAGAAGGAAGCCTTCGAGTACATGCTCAGCTACTCGCCTTACGACAATCTGGAGGCGAAGCCGTACCCGGCGATGCTGGTGAAGACCTCGCTCCACGACAGCCAGGTAATGTATTGGGAACCGGCGAAGTATATTGCCAAATTACGCACGCTGAAAACGGATAATAATTCCCTGCTGCTGCATACGAATATGACTGCCGGTCATGGCGGAGCCTCCGGACGCTACGATTATCTGAAAGAGATTGCGATGGACTACGCGTTTCTTCTGAAGGAATTGAACGTGACGGCATAAGAAAAAGGCCAGCTTCACGCTGGCCTTTCATTTTGTTTTTTGGAGATCAGGCTCTGTCGTAGTGGCGGAAGAAGAGCGCCTGGCTCGCTACGGGTTCCGTCTTCTCTTCAAGCGCAGCCATCTGTGAGTTGCTGAGCGGCGTATAAGCCCGCGCCAGCGCTACGTTCTCTTCAAGCTGCGCCACCGAATCGCAACCGATAATGACCGTGCTGACGGGATGCGACAACGTGTAATAGAGCGCTTCGCGCATGGTGATCGTTCCCGGCCTCGGCGCCAGCACCATGCCTTCCCAGCTGTGCTTCTGCTCTTCGATCGGCGGAGGTGTCCAGGTGGAGAGAATGCGTCCGCGCGCCGGAATCTTCATGCCGATGATGCCCATCTGTTTTTCGACTGCGAGCGGCAGCAGCTGATCGCGGAAACTAAACTGATGCGGATCGGCAGCGTTCATCGCCATCAGGATCGTGTCGAAGGGATAGCGGTGGATGGATTCGATCAACGCATCGGGGCGGTAATGGCCCGTGACGCCGAGATATCGTACGACCTTCTGATCGCGCATTTCGAGCAGCGCTTCCATCGCGCCGCCCTTCGCAAAGATTTCGTTGACATCGGTCATGGTGCCGATGTCGTGCAGCTGCCACAGGTCCACATGGTCGGTCTGCAGGAGCTTCAGCGACTCTTCGATCATGCGCATCGAGCCTTCGCGCGTGCGCTCTTTTGTTTTGGTTGCCAGAAAGGCTTCGCTGCGGCGCGTCTTCATGACTTGGCCGACATACTGCTCGCTCCAGCGAGGCGGACCACCGTAGATCGACGAAGTATCGATGTAGTTCACGCCCAGGTCGAGGGCGCGATTGATGATCGCGACGGAAACCTCTTCGTTATTGGCGCGTTCGAGCGCGGCCTGTCCGCCGAGGCTGAAGACACCGACGCGGTAGCCTGTCTTGCCAAGATTGCGCGTAGGCATGGCATTCGGAGTAACCGGGTTCGACGGCAGGGACGGCAATGCATGGGCAACAGTGGGCACTGCGGCCCCGGTTCCGGCTACCAGAGCTGCTGCGACGGCGCCGCCGGTTTTTAAAAATTGCCTGCGATCATGGGTAGAACCGGGCTTCTGCTTGTCTTCGCTCATTGAGATCCTCCGTGCGCGAACACCACCATCTTACAGGCACCCGCGTCCACGGAAAAGCTTGAATGAATCGATTTACTCCGATTTCTTGACCCACTTATTCCATGTCGCAGGATCCGCCAGCATCTTCATGTACACGCCGCCCACGACCGACCGCGCCTGGAAGCCGACCTGCCTGCCGTCGGTCGTTTCGAACCAGTCACTGAGCGGAACTCGGGTCGGTGATTCAGTCATGAATTTATAAAGAGGATCGGTCAGCGCGATGAAGTCGCTTTGCTTGTTGCTTAGAGTTGCAGTCCAGGCACTCCAGTCGAGCTTGGTGTAGGTTTTGCGGTTGTCGCGCGGAAGACCGAGAGCGTTCTGATGGTTCCGCTAGAACGCCCGTTACTGATCGACGATTTCGGGGGAGAAACGGTGCAGTCCAAGCACGCG
>JAATFH010000418.1 GCA_015655315.1 Terriglobales bacterium | reverse complement strand
CTTCCAGAGTCCAAAGCTAAGTTCATCCTGCGGCACTAACGTGAGCTGTCCACCCTTGAGAGGGCCGGCAATCGCGGCTCCTGTGACCTGCTGCCAGTAGCTGCCCGTCTCCTCATCGCGCATGATGAAATTCTGGTTGTTGATTCCCGCCAGGTGAAAGTGCAACTCGCGTCCGTTCAGGCTGCGGGTCCAGACCAGACCCGTATGGCAGAGCGTTCAATAGGTGACGACAATCGGCAGTTCGTGCAGCCTGTCGTTCACAATATGGTGATACCCCATCTCGAGGATTGGGTAAGCGCGGCTTTCTCCGCTTAGAGTCACTGCAATGACCATGTAGTTTGCGTCAATTGTGGCCACGTTGGCGGCAAGAAATTTTGGCTCGCCCACCGGATGAAACATCTTCTCGTAAGGATTGATCCAGCTCGAAGCGGCCGCCAGAATAGTGATGCCCATGGCAGGTACCAGCAACAATCTTGCGACCCAGCCTGCATGTCGCCACAGAAGGACAGCAAGAATCGTTATCAGGGAAGCCAGCATCAACAATAACGGCTTATTGTGCAGAAGTACCCACAGGGCACGTTCGAGAGCTGCAGGCGTCTGCTCGCGAAAAGGCCGAATCACATAAATTGGATAAGCTGCGAGGGCGAAGGTCGTGAGACTGGCCAGGAACAGGCACAGGGCCGGAATGATCTTATGTGAACGTTTGATAGCACGGGCAGTGGCATCGGCCGACATCGACTAACAGTCTAATCTCGATCGGGCTGACTGAAAATCATTCTTTAGATAAAACTTACATCGCTGACGAGCGTTTCTTGAAATACGGCGACTTCAGCTCTACGAATACACCGGAATACGATTGCGGTCGCAAATAACCGGTTCAATAAGCAGGCGGAGATCAGAGATGGGCTGCCAAACATTCCCGGAAAACTTATTCGCAACACCTTTGGCGGTACGGTAGGCGGTCCCATTAAGAAAGATTAGCTGTTTCTCTTCTTTATAGAAGATGGACAATCTGTTTCCTGAGTACGCTTGTACTCGCGCCTGCGGGGCACAAGCAGTTCGGATCGGGCGTGGTGCACGATCCCACCCAGAGCGCCAGTTCCCTTCAGAAGGTGTGACAATCGATGATTCGATTTTTTGCCAACCTTTTTGATATATCTATCGTCGAAGAGTAAAAGCAATACTGTATCCTCATATTTAAGTAAAACCGAACGCTTGGTTGATCATGCAGCTATCCCCTAAACGTGCACACAACCTGATCTATTTCAGTATCCTGCCGATGCTGCTCCTGGGTTTCGCAGTGCATGGAATGCCGCGTCACGCGAAGACGTTTCACGCCCGGATATCGCATCGCGTCGTTCGCACTGGGTCCCGTACTGGCGAAGCGTGCATTGTCGATAACGCATGTGGAGATACGCAGACATCGGGTGCTATTTCACTTCATAGTAATGGTGATCATCCGCCTCAGGGGTCTGCGCCGGTTGTAGCGCTACCTGCTGTCCCTCTGCGGACATTTTCCGCAGACCACTTCGTACTGTTGCCAAGGGGCAACATAGACCCTGATGTACGGTCATCTGCATTCAATGCCTCCCGCCTTCGAGGTCCTCCCGCGGTCTCACTTATCTAAATCATTTCCTGAATTGCGGTATTTTTCGAGCATCACGGCTCGACGTGTGTAAACACGCCTAAAAATCCGCACCCGATATTTATGTGCTCACATGCTCGTGTCTGTTGAGACCAGTGCATACGTGTGCCCATCGCCTTCGAAAAAAATATGGAGATCGAGATGGATTCCTTAGTACAGGGCTACGAACTCTTCCGCGCTGAAGTATTTCCACAACAAAGGCCATTGTTTGAAAAGCTGGCTACCGGGCAGCAACCAGAAGCGCTGTTCCTTACCTGTTCTGATTCGCGTGTAGTACCCGATATGATCTTGCAGACTCGGCCTGGAGATCTCTTCATCTGCCGCAATGCGGGAAACATTGTGCCCCCGTATGGAGAGATGCTGGGGGGCGTGTCGGCAACTATTGAGTATGCCGTATGCGTTCTCAAGGTGCCTCACATTATTATCTGCGGGCACTCCGATTGCGGAGCGATGAAGGCAGTAGCGGATGGCAGTCATCTCGATGGTATGCCGAATGTCGCTGCCTGGCTGCGTTATACGGACTCGGCGAAACAGCTGGTCGAATATTCACTGCCGCTGCATGCAACTCCGCACGAACGCCTCCGCGCGATGATCCGGGCGAACGTTGTGCAGCAATTGGGCCACCTGCGAACGCATCCATCCGTGGCCGCTCGTCTTCAGCGGGGTGAGATCGTACTTCATGGATGGAACTACGATATCGCCCACGGCACGCTTGAGGCCTTCGACGCAACGCAAGGACGGTTTGTAGTCCTTGAACGGCAGCGCATTCCGAAGGCTCTGGAATGGCTTCCATTGGAACTGTAGCGAAAAGGAGATTTTAATTATGTTCAAAAGCTGGGGAAAAGATCTATCTGCTTCGCTCGTGGTATTTCTCGTGGCATTGCCGCTGTGCATGGGCATTGCTATCGCTTCGGGATTACCGCCCGCAAAAGGTTTGATTACCGGTGTGATTGGTGGAATTGTTGTAGGGGCGCTGGCCGGATCTCCGCTGCAAGTGAGCGGTCCGGCTGCAGGCCTTGCTGTCGTTGTCTTTGAACTGGTCCAGAATTACGGCATCTCCGCGTTAGGCCCAATTCTTATTCTTGCAGGCTTATTCCAATTTATTGCTGGTCTCTTAAAACTGGGCCAATGGTTCCGCGCTATTTCACCGGCCGTGATTCACGGCATGCTTGCTGGCATTGGCTTGCTGATTGTCTTGCAACAGTTTCATGTCATGCTCGATCACAAGCCGAGCGCCAGCGGTCCGGCTAACTTTGTAGGAATGTTTACTGCTGCATCGCACGATATCTTTCCGATCGACGGCAACGGAGAGGAGTTTGCGTTGCTGCTTGGGCTGGTGACGATTGCCGTGATGGTGCTATGGCATAAGTATCGTCCCGCAAAACTAAAGCTGGTGCCGGGCGCGTTGCTGGGCATCGTAGGTGCAACTACTTTGGCACAGATATTCCACATGCCGGTAAAGCATGTCGATGTGCCTTCGAATCTAATGACAGTCATCGACTTGCCCGGTATCAGTTCATTGGGAAATACCCATTGGGGAGCGCTGCTGACCAGTGCACTCGTTGTTGCTTTCATTGCCAGTGCGGAAACACTGCTCTCTGCCGCCGCTGTTGATCGTATGCAATCGCATGTCAAGGCGAACTATGACCGCGAACTGACGGCGCAGGGAATCGGCAATATGCTGTGCGGCTTAGTCGGAGCATTGCCTATGACCGGTGTTATCGTTCGCAGTTCTGCAAATGTGCAGGCTGGCGCGGAGACGCGACGCTCCGCGATCCTGCACGGTGTATGGATACTCCTCTTCATCACACTGCTGCCTGGATTGTTGACGATGGTCCCCATCTCCAGCCTCGCCGGAGTGCTCGTCTACACCGGAATCAAACTGGTGAATATTGCCGAGATAAGAAACCTGGGCCGCTTCGGACGTATACCGCTGCTGATCTATGCAGCGACATTGCTGACCATTGTTGCCAAAGACTTGTTAACTGGTGTGATGGTTGGCGTCGGGCTTTCGGTAATCAATCTGCTATGGAGAGCAACGCACGTAGCTATTCACGTGGAAGATGGCGCACAGGAAGGCCATAAGCGACTTGTCCTAGAAGGCGCTGCGACTTTTGTGCGTATTCCTAAAATCTCAGAGGCTCTGGATCAAGTGCCTGCTGGCTCCATCGTGCATGTAGACGCTTCACGGCTGCATCACGTGGACCACGCCTGCCTTGAACTGCTGGAGCGTTGGGTGGAAGATCACAGAGTGCAAGGAACCCAGATTGCTCTCGAATGGGAGCATCTTGAGCAGCGTTATTGGCAGCGGTTACAACAGAGGCCGGAGGAGGTCTGAGCCATCGAGTCTCGTGCTATCCTCGCTCTGCAGAAGTAGACTGCAGAGCGGGGATAGCCAAATATAAGATCGAGAACGGCTACTGCTGGATCCATGAAAGGATTGAGGGTTGAAAGTAAGAAGCGCAACGGGTGATGTTTACGATCAAGCCACCATGTGACGACGGAGCGATTCTGGGTAGATCGGCCACCGCTCCAGGTCGAAGATGCCTGGGTGCTGGTCTGCACGATTCTCGGCTCGAGTATGGCCTTCATCGACGGTACGGTGGTGAACGTCGCTCTCCCGGCAATGCAATCCTCGTTACATGCGACCGTTAGCGATGCCCAGTGGGTGGTCGAGTCTTACGCGCTTTTGCTGGCCTCCTTGCTCCTCGTTGGTGGATCGATGGGGGACCTTTATGGACGCAGGAAAATTTTCGTCTATGGGATTGTCCTGTTCACTGCCGGATCAACATGGTGCGGGCTGGCGGGATCGATCTCTTCACTGATTGTGGGTCGTGGCTTGCAGGGCGTCGGCGCAGCGTTGCTGGTGCCGGGAAGCCTGGCTCTCATCAGCGCTTCTTTTCCCGCCAGCGAGCGCGGCCGCGCGATCGGTACCTGGTCAGGATTCACCTCTATCACAGCTGCAGTCGGTCCGGTTCTGGGTGGATGGCTGGTGGATCACGCTTCGTGGCGCTGGGTTTTCTTCATTAATCTTCCAATCGCTGTGCTGGTCGGCTTCCTGACGCTCTGGCGTGTTCCGGAATCCCGGCATGAAAGCATTAGCAGGAAGCTGGATTGGGCAGGCGCCGTATTAGCCACCGTAGGGTTGGGAGCAATTACCTTCGCATTTATTGAAGCTCCTCGCGGCGGAGCAGGCGTCCATGTGGCGATAGTGGCAGGGATGGTTGCGCTGGTCGGCTTTCCCTTTGTGGAAGCCCGCTCTCCATCGCCGATGGTCTCGCTGACCCTTTTTCGCTCACGAAACTTCACAGGCGCCAACTTGATCACATTCTTCCTCTATGCCGCGTTTGGCGGGATTCTGTTCTTTTTCCCACTCGACCTGATCCAGGTTCAGCACTACTCGGCCACGAAAGCCGGCGCCGCCCTGCTGCCGCTGATTCTGTTGATATTTGTTCTCTCACGGTGGTCAGGCGGTTTGATCGTACGGTATGGCGCCAAACTGCCACTTGTGATTGGCCCGCTCGTTGCCGGACTTGGTTTCGCGCTCTTCCTGAGAACTGGAATCGGAGGCTTTTACTGGACGACATTTTTTCCCGCCGTCGTTGTTCTCGGACTGGGCATGGCGATCAGCGTTGCCCCGCTCACTACTACGGTCATGAACGCTGTGCCCGTAAGCGAAGCAGGCGTCGCCTCAGGCGTGAACAATGCAGTTTCGCGAATGGCCAGCCTGCTGGCAGTGGCCGTCTTCGGTCTGGTTTTATACACGAGCTTTAACAATGGGCTGGACCAGCGGCTGCAAGAGCTATCGCTGTCGAACGAGCAGCGCCAGCAGGTGGATCAACAGCGTCCCAGACTGGCGGCAGCAGAAACCTCAGACGCGCGCGTGCGACGCGCCATCGATGAATCCTTTGTGTCCGGATATCACGTCATCCTGGGGATCGCGTTGGGGCTTACGATAGTCAGCGCGTTGAGTGCTTTCGTGATGCTGGATAACAAGCAAACCGTGTGATCGGTTCCAATGAGTTTTGATGTCACTCGACTTGACGCGCGAATCCAGCACGCATGGAGCAATGCGTACTCCTGTTAAACCCTTGCTTTGGAGAGAGTAGCCGGACAGCTTACTC
Organism: Terriglobales bacterium; assembly: GCA_015655315.1. Taxonomy (GTDB): domain Bacteria; phylum Acidobacteriota; class Terriglobia; order Terriglobales; family Acidobacteriaceae; genus Alloacidobacterium. The sequence goes on along the minus strand of JAATFH010000418.1, from coordinate 23,244 downwards.
TGAGTACATGACCGGAAATGATAAAACGATTCGCGTAGGTTTAATTGGCTACGGCTATGCTGGAAAAACTTTTCATGCGCCACTGATCGAATCGGTGCCAGGTCTGGCGCTGCGTGTAGTTGGGTCCGGTAAACGAGAGATCGTGGAGGCAAAGTATCCCGGCGTCCTCATCTGTTCCGCCGGGGAAGTGCCGACCCATCCGGATGTCGATCTGGTCGTGATCGCCAGTCCCAACGAGAGCCATTTTCCTCTCGCCGCCACCGCTCTGCGCGCGGGAAAAGATGTCGTTATCGACAAGCCCTTTACCGTGACGCTCGCTGAAGCTCGTTCGCTCGCAGCGATTGCAGAGAAACACAGCCGGATTCTGTCCGTCTTTCACAATCGGCGATGGGAGAGCGAGATTCTTGCCACAAAGGCAATTTTAGAGACAGGTGCGCTCGGCGAAATATCGCACTACGAGCCTCACATCGACCGTTTTCGGCCGGTCGTGCGTCAACGCTGGCGCGAAGATCCCGGCCCTGGCGGGGGATTGTGGTTCGACCTCGGACCCCATCTGATCGATCAGGCGCTGCATCTCTTCGGGCTTCCGCATGCGGTGAATGCCAGCTTCGGAATCCTGCGCAAGGGAGGACGGACGGATGACTGGGCCCATGTGCAGCTGATCTACGATCACATGCGGGTCGTCCTCCATGCCTCGTTGCTGGTGTCGGGTGGAGGTCCGCGCTCTGTTCTTCACGGCACCCATGGGAGCTGGGCGAAGTTCGGTGCGGATGTGCAGGAGCGGCAGTTGATGAGCGGCATGCTCCCCGACGATCCGGCATTTGGTCATGACCCCAATCCCGGCATCGTGTACGACGGGGCAACCGGCACACAGACGGAAGTACCGTCGCCGGCAGGCAACCAGCGGGGATACTACGTCGGCATCAGAGATGCCATTCTTGGCAAAGGCCCGGTTCCCGTTCCAGTCAAGGATGCAGTCGCCGGTATGGCCATTCTGGAGACGTCCTTCGAGTCGGGAGCCCGAGGTCAGGTGCTGCCCCTTCCCCTGACCGAAGACGAGCGCGCTATATGGAGGCAGCCCAACCTGCTTTCCGCACTTAAATGAGAGCGCAAAGATGGACCCATCATCAAGCGGTGCGCTCATTCCCAGGCTTATCGAGCGGGCCAATTCCATTTCGGCGTATTAAACAGCGTTGAGCCCTCCAGCTTCGTCTCTCCGAAGTCTTTTATCAGATGGAGGCGAGTGCAAAGAGGCGCAGCCGTCAATTCTTCGATGAGCAGCGGCGCATGCGAAACCACAATGATCTGCGTGTTTTTCGCCGCGGCAAGTATCAATCTGGCAAGCGCCGGAAGTAGATCGGGATGCAGGCTGGTTTCTGGTTCGTTCAGCACCATCAGCTCTGGAGGACGCGGCGTCAGCAGAGCGCCAACCCATAAAAGGAAGCGCAGCGTTCCATCCGACAACTCGGCTGCGGAAAGCGACCGCAGCAATCCGTGCTGCTGCAACTTCATTTCGAAGCGTCCATTCTGCACTTCGATGGAAAGCCGGCTGCCCGGAAAAGCGTCTTCAAGAGTTGTAAGCAGTGCTTCATCTGGCCGAATCTCCAGAATGGTCTGAAGCGCGGCGGCGAGATTGCTGCCGTCATGGTGAAGTACGGGAGTGTATGTGCCAATCTGCGCAGCTCGCGCCGGTGAGTCAGAATCGCTGCGAAAATGGTCGTAAAAACGCCAGCCGCGAACGGCTTCGCGAACCGCAAGCATCTCCGGAGCCCGTTGGGGGTCGGCGACGCTGGCAAGCATGCTGTCTGTGTCGGAGAGGTGCTGCGTCAGCATCACCGGCTCCTCATCGCGTGAAGTCGCGAGCCAGACGAAGTTGTTTCTGCGATCGACAAGGGCAGAGGCTTTCCGATACACCGGCCCGTGCCAGATGCACTCGCGCTTTACGTGCGGATCGAGTTCAAACATCGTGGCTGGTGGCGGCGGTGGAGGGTAGCCCAGATCGATGCTATAGCCGTAGGTATCGCCGCCAAAGCCGAGCTTGAGACTCGCGACTTTCCGTTTGGCGAGAGGTTCCACAGCGTAGGTTCCCTGGCGGACGCCGCGTGCGATTGTCTCCGGACCCGCCCAGAAGGTTGAGGGCAAGCCGCCTTCGCGGGCCAGAGAAGCCACCACAGAGTTCAATGCAGCATCGGCAAGCAAGCGTAATGAGCGATAGACACTGGATTTGCCGCTTCCATTCGCGCCGGTGATCACGCTCAGTTGTCCAAGCGGCAACGTTAAATCGCGCAGTGATCGATACCCTTGGACGGCGACAGTACGGATCATGAGAATCAGCATATCGTGGCTGCCGTCTCAAACAGTGACTGCGGTTCGGATGCGATCCTGTTGGCTAAATCTCAACAGGCGAGAACAGACCGCTGAGTTCCTCATGAGAACGTGCGAAACAGCTGACGGTCTAAACCGAAGAATGTTTGTGGGGACTGATCAGACTTAAGTTTCCTGGTGCGGTTAGAAGATTGCTCCGATGACGAGAAGAACAAGGCTCGCGAGCCCGGCAACCACTCGAATGATGTGGAATTTCATCCAGCGGTCGCGAAGCTGCTGCCAATTTTCCGGTAGCGTGGTAGCCGTCCATGTCACGATTTCTTTGACGATGGGAACTTCAAGAAACGCCGTCACGAGCAGAGCGATGATAAAGAGGGCCAATGCCAGGGCGTTTAGATAGAAGGTCTTTGGCTGATCGTGATAGGAGAGGAGCAATACCGGAATGATCGACAACAGGGTAGCCGGCATCAGGACAGTCATCACCGGTGCCATGTTGCGGTTCATCCGGTCCACGATGGCGAGAAAGACTTCAGGCGTGAAGGTCCTCATCGATCTGTTCAAAGCAACCCATGGCCCGTGGAACATTCCGGCCACCAGAGCCGAGAGAACAATGCTGGTCAGTTCCCATGTCTTCATGTGAACGCTATTTTACTTCTGGCGGTTAAACCCTATTCCCACGCTGCGAAAAGAGCACGATGCGCCATTCGCGAAGCGCCATGCAACCGTCATTGATTCCTAATCGATAAATTACGACCATATCAGTCGCCATTGTGCTACTATTCAGACCAGTTCGGTCCTAATTAGCTCAGACTTTCAGGAGAATTCAAGGGAGATGCCCCTGTGTCTTCAGCGGTCTTTCATCGCACGAAATCTTTGGCTGGCCCTGCTGCAGGTTCTGCTGATGGGAGCATCTCGCCTGTTAGCGCAGGAGCCCCCCTACTTTGTGACCTATTCCGATGTGCTGGAGGAGCCCGGCAATCTGGAGATCGCGACGCAGAACATCTACAGCACGCCGAAAGACGCGAATCCCTTCTACGGACAAACGGTCGAACTTGAATATGGAGTAACCGGCTGGTGGACGACTGAATTTTATCTGCAGGGACAGACGACTACGCATGATTCGACTATCTTCACCGGCTTCCGCATAGAGAACCGCTTCCGTCCACTGCGCAGTACACATTGGGTCAATCCCGTACTCTACGTGGAGTACGAAGACATCAATCAAGCCGATAAGAGCTTTCTCGAAATCACCGGCAACCACGTCATTGCCGATCAACAGATTGCCAACGCCCTTCTTCGCCAGGATGTCGAGCGTTCCATCGAAGCCAAGCTGATACTGTCGAGCTACTTTCAAGGCATCAACTTCTCTGAGAACTTCATCGCCGAGAAGAACGTTTCAAACGAGCCATGGGAATTTGGATATGCTCTTGGCGCCAGCCGTTCGCTGGCCAACGGAGCCAGCCCACGTGTCTGCCGTTTCTGCCGACAGAATTTTTCTGCGGGCGGTGAGGTCTTTGGCGGCCTGGGCACTCGCTACACGTTTGGCTTTGCCGGGACATCGATCTACGCAGGACCAACGATCGCCTACAGCACTCTGCGCAATCTCACGATCACGGCAGGGCCCGAGTTCGGGGTAAACGACAACAGTGCCCGCGTGTTGTGGCGGCTGAAAGCCTCTTATGAATTCAATCAGGTCCGCGACCTGTTCAGGAGATCGCGATGAGACGCACTCTCGGCCTCACCTGCCTCTTTCTTTCCACAGCTATTTTTCTATACGCTGCCGACGGGGCGTGGCTTCACCGCATTTCGCACGCTGACCACGACCGCACCAGCCCTTTCGGTAACGATCCTGCGCAGCTGCAAAATGCTGCCGCAGCGGGCGCGCAACTCTTCCAGAACAATTGCGCAAAATGCCATGGCAGTGATGCCATGGGCAAGTATTCACGGCCGCCGATCATCAGCGAACGCATCGCTCACGCCTCCGATGGCGATCTTTTCTGGCTGCTGACAAATGGCAATCCCTGGAAGGGCATGCCGCCGTGGATGATGCTTCCTGCCAAGCAGCGCTGGCAGCTCGTCGCTTATATCCGCTCGCTCAACCTGAATACACCCGATTCTTCTTCAACATCGCAGGAAAAGCCCCAATGAAGCGTCGTCTATCCCGCTCGTCCCCGTCCAGCAGATTGTCCATCGCGATGCTCTGCTCCGGAGTCCTGTTGTGCATCGTCGGTGCCGTCACAGGCTGCGGATCGAGTGCCGCTCCCGCCGTGAGCACGGAGAACGAAGGCGTCACTCCGGCAGCCGACCCCATCGGTGAGCGGCTCTTTCTCGATACGCGCTTTGCCAAGTTTTTCTTCCTGAATATGACTGCGGTCAACAGTCCGTTGCAAACGGGTGACCCTGTGGTTGCGACTGTGCCCACGGCAAACGGTCCTTTGCCCGGGCCCTTCGCAGGGCAAAGCATCAACTGCCGCTCGTGCCACTTCGTCACCGAGTTCCAGGGTGTACCCAACGCCGGCAACCGCACCTACGCCGACTTCACCACGCGCAGCCTGCTGCCAGTTGCACAAAACGGATTCAGCACGACGCCTCGCAACGCGATGCAGATGGTCAGCACGTTCCGGCAGGACGGCGGCACGCAGTTTCTGCACTTCGATGGCGAGTTTGCCAGTGGAGAAGACCTGGTCATCGGTACACTCACCGGCCGGAACTTCGGCTGGACTCCTGCCGACTATCAGACGGCAATCCATCACATTGCGAATGTCATTCGCCAGGACGATGGCTCAAGCCAACTGGCCGCCGATCGCAGCAACGGTCTCTCCTACGGCATTCTTTTCAAAGGGACCGATCCACGTATCACTAGCGACATCTTATTGCCACCCTCGCAACGTATCGATGTGTCAACGGCTACCGACATGCAGATCGTGCAGGAAGTGGCCCTGTGCATCGCGCAGTATTTTATAGACCTGCAGTTCAAGCAGGACAATTTTCTGCGCTACATCGCTTCACCTTACGACATCTTCCTGAACAAGAATCATCTGCCACGCCAACGTCTGGCAGGTGAGACACCGGCGGCCTACAATCTGCGTCTATATAAAGACGTGCTGGCGCTGTCGAATCCTAAATGGGTCACGCCCACTGACGGAACCTTCGCCTATCATGACCAGCCTTTTCAGTTCGGCGCGACCGAGCTTGCAGGGCTGAAAATTTTCCTGAAGGTTGCGACTGCGGGTTCTGGCAATAATCAGCATGCAGGGAATTGTGCCGCCTGTCACACTCCGCCAGACTTCACCGATTTTGCGCTGCACAACACCGGCGTTGCACAGGATGAGTACGACAATCTGCACGGGCAGGGAGCCTTCGCCTATCTCCACGTTCCGGATCTAACGGAACGCATGTCTAATCCTGACGCCTGGCTTCCGCAGACACCGCAGCATCCGAATGCAACGGAGAACTTCCGGCACCCATCAGACGCTGCGCATCCGGAGTGGGCCGACCTCGGGGCCTGGAATATCTATCTCAATCCCGATTACTCGAATCCGCAGGGCAATCTCAAGTCTTATTTCTGTGCGGCGGGCAAGGACTGCTCAGTCGATCAGGGATTGGCTTCTGCGATTGGCGTTTTCAAGACACCAATTCTTCGCGATCTGGTCGACTCGGCGCCCTATCTCCATAACGGCAGTCGCCCAGGATTGCAGGATGTTGTCGCGTTTTATATCAAGAGTTCGGCACTGGCCAAGGCAGGGCAACTCCGCAATGCTCCTCCAGAGTTCCAGAACATGAGTATCTCCGACGACGATATCAATGCGTTGACGGCGTTTCTGCTGTCACTGACGGAAGATTACGATGATGCGTGATGCATGCAGCGACCGCAGGAAGTGGCGAAATCCAACCTGATATTTTCTCCATCCGATTCCTTGCATCATCAGCTCACTGAAAGATACTTTGGTTATATATACGACTAAAATAGTCTTTATTTTAGTTTAATCTATTGAGTAGTCTTTGCCGAAGCACTGCGGCAGTCTTCGGAACAAAAAGCAGGTCGCAGAGTATTACGCAAACGCGGAGTGTATTACGTCTGTACCGATGTTCCTTCCAGGAAGTCTTTTGGCGAAGCGCCTGTTGGGAATGGAGATCGATAACGAGGCGGACGATTCGCAGCAAGGATCGCCGCCTGAACCTGAAAGGCGAGGCTATGCGAAGGGCTTTGTTGGCGCTGGTACTACTGATTTGTACTTCTCTCTCAGCACAAACCACTGACAGGACTGTTGAAGGGCGTGTACTCGACCCGCAAGGCAAAGTGATGGTTCATGCCGATGTCACCCTTCGCAACACGCTGACTGGTGCAGCCCAGGCGACGCTGACAAATGACGAAGGCAGATACATCTTTGCCGGAGTCTCACCAGGCGAGTACATCGTCACCGCCACTGCAAAGGGACTGGCTGCAGAGACTCGATTCATACAAGTGAAGTCCGACGGTGCATTCGAAGCGCTAGACATCCCCCTGTCCACGGCCACGGCCGAGCAAAGCGTTACCGTCGTGTCTGCATCGCGCGTCGAGGAGTTGCAGCAGGATTCTCCACTTCCCATCGACGTCGTCACGAAACAATGCATCGAGCGGACTGGCTTTGAAAGCGTGGCCGACGTTCTGAGTGAACTGCCCGGCGTCGTGACAAGGAACAATGCCTCGTTCTCCGGCTCTTCTCAAGAGCAGATCGACGGCATCGCGTCACAGGACATTCTTGTTCTTCAAGATGGACTGCCGATTGTTGGCGCACGCGGCATCAACAGTGGCATCATCGATCTCGATCAGCAGAACATTGGCAGGCTCGATCGCGTGGAGGTCGTACGAGGCGCTGCCTCTTCGCTCTATGGCACAGATGCGATTGGTGGCGTGATCAACATGATCACGCACGAACCGACACATCCCTTCGAGGGAGGACTCAGGATATCGGGAGGCAATCTTGGTACGGTCGATGGAGCCCTGAATCTTGGGACACAGTGGAAGAATCTCACCGCATTCACTGATCTTGAACTGCACCATATCAACTCCTATACCCTGATCCCCGGCGATGAGAGCACCATCGGCGCAAACAATCAGCGTTACGACGGTCTCGTAAAGCTGCGCTACAGCTTCAACCCACGCGCTGCTATTGGCTTCACCAGCACTGCATACCACAACGATTCCGATGGCAAGAGCACTGACATCACGGGTACGGCCGCATCCGGGTACGACTATGCCGTCAGTCATGACAGCACGCAGAGCTATGCGCTAGTGGGCGACTTCCTGCCGACGAAAACGACCGCAGCACAGACGCGGCTGTACGAAACCCGCTACGCGAACAATTCATCGCAGAACCCAATCAATGAGGACAACAGCCTGGGCGCTCAGTTCGACTACGGCAACCTCTATGAGAACCTGCATCGAGCCGACGCGACCGTCTCACAGCAGGTCGGCTCCTGGCAGTTCCTGCAGGGTGGCGACGAATGGGTGCAGGATTCGTACCGCGGGCTGAATCGCATTGTCGGTGACGACGCCGGACAACAGATCACGACCAATGATGTCTGGCTGCAGGACCGCATCCAGCCCTGGAAGAAGTTGATCATCAACGTCGGTGGCCGCTACAACCATCATTCCCTCTATGGCAGCCACGTCGTTCCTAAGATCGGTGCGGTCTATCGGATCAACGATCACTGGACTGTCCGCAGCGCGTACGGTAAGGGTTTCCGCTCGCCCAGCCTCGGTGAGCTCTACTATCTCTTGTTGCACCCCGAGTATGGCTACCAGGTGCTCGGCAACCCAACGCTGAAACCAGAGCGGAGTGAAAGCTACTCGGTCGGCGCCGATTACCAGGTGAACCGATATAGCTTTGGCGTCAGCCTCTATCGCAACAACCTGAATCATTTGATCAACTACATCTATGCGGGTTTCCCGATGAGCCAGGCGGAGCTCGCAGCGCTGCTGGCGCAGTATGGAATTCCTCCCTCCTTTGGTGCGCAGCCCTTTCTTGCGACCTACGCTTATATCAACGTGGACCAGGCATACACCCAGGGCATCAACATGAAGAGCAGTGTCTTGTTGACCCACAACCTGCGCGTAGACGGCGCCTATGCCTACCTCGATCCGTACGATGTCACCGACAAAGACACTCTCACCGAACGCAGCCGCAATCAGGGCTACTTCCGGACCGAGTATGTCTCCAATCGTCTGGGCATCGTTGCGAACATCCGCGGAAACTTCTTTGGCCGCTATCTGATCAATGCTGACGCAGGGACACACGAAAAGGCGTATGCGCTCTGGAACATCTATGTCTCGAAGGATATCTATCATGGCCTCCAGTCCTACGGAGCTATCAATAACCTCGGCAACAGCCGGGATAGTCTTCTCTCTCAAACCCCACCCAGCTACGATCGCACCGATTACGGGAGAACTTTCCGCATAGGCATGCGTTACACCTTCCCGCACGAATAACCCTCATCGATCAAGGAGAGACTGTGGACAACATTAACGTGATATTGGCGGACTACCCCGGGCTGGGCCGTGTGCGTCTTTGCGAGTGCAACTCCATCCATTTGAGTGTCGGCCCGATAACCGTCTGCCTTTCGGCAGAGGCCTTCGCGCAGACGGCGATTCTCATACGGAACGCCATGGAACAATTTACGGAGATCGTCGGGGACAGAAAACCCAGGCACAATCCCCTTCAATCCACCGAACCGAACAATAGTCGACTTACACACTGATTGGCTGGATAAGACGATGAAGAAACTCCTCATTGCGATAATTTTCCTTAGTTCCCTCTGTCTGGCTCCCGGAGCAAATGTAGCCGCAGCTCAATCGCCCCAGAAACCCGCTCGGGAGGGAGTGCTTCTCCTGGCTCACGGAGGCAGTGCGCAGGCGTGGAACGAGGAAGTACGTCACGTCGCTGATCAGGTCGATCTCGTCATGCCCACTGAAGTCGCCTTTGGCATGGCAACGAGGTCGACTATGCAGGCAGCCATCAATCGGCTTGTGGCTCGCGGCGTGACCGAGATCGTGGCTGTGCCCCTGTTCGTGAGTTCGCACAGCTCGGTGATCGACAGCACCGCCTATCTCCTCGGTGTGCGGACTCAGGAGCCAGAGGATCTGAAGATGTTCGCCACGATGGATCATGGCGGCTCGACGGATCATGCTGCAATGACGCATGATCCGGCAGCAGTGGCTGACGCGACGAAGCCGCTTCCCTCCCCTGTACCGATCCGCATGGCTCCCGCTCTCGATCATCATCGGATCGTTGCCGATATTCTCGAGGATCGCGCCGCTTCCATCAGCAAAGACCCCGCTCACGAGGTCGTCATCCTGGTGGCGCACGGACCTGTCCCCGATGACGAGAATAAGCTGTGGCTCAACGACATGAGCATCCTTGCCGACGCAATGCGCAAGCAGACCCACTATGCAGGCATCGAATGCCTTACGCTTCGGGACGATGCCGACAAACCGATGCGAGACGCGGCAACCCAGCAACTACGTCAACAGGTCGAGCAGGCGACAAAAGCAGGCAACTCGGTCCTCATCGTGCCGCTGTTGCTCTCGTATGGCGGGATCGAGGACGGCCTCCGCAAACGCCTGGCCGGGCTTGCGTACACCATGCCCACACAGGCCCTCTTGCCGGACAAGCGTATCGTGAGCTGGGTCATCGACACCGCTCGCGAACCCAACCAGGCCGCTACCCAAAAGTAGGAGTGTTTCATGCCTTCACACGCCATGGCATATCAGTCCAAAAGTTCAAGAAGACTCCCCTGGGTCGCTTCGACCGTGATTGTCGTCCTCCTTGGAATTCTGCTGGGGAGAGCCGACCGCTCATCGGGGCCACTTCACTCCATCGCTGGTGAGCTCTGGAGTTCTCCAGTCCTCGACATCGGAGTGCTCGTCTTTCGTGAGGGGCTGGAATGCATTCTTGTATTGGCGGCGATCACCGCTAGCATGACGGGGACTCAGGAAAGCCATCGACGTCCTGTCGCGGCAGGAGCCTTCGTCGGGTTCCTTGCGACGCTGATCACCTGGTGTCTTGCTGTCCGTATTCTCGATGACATCAGCAGCAGGGTCTCGGCCCTCAACCTGCAGGCCGCCACAGGGCTACTCGCCATCGTCGTTCTGCTCGTAGTGATGAACTGGTTCTTTCACAAGATGTATTGGACAGGATGGATCTCCCTCCACAACCGTAGAAAGCGGGAGCTGCTGGAACGAACAGGGCTGTCCGCCGGCGAACGACGTGTGATTGTCGGGCTGGCCCTCCTTGGCTTCTCCTCGTTCTACCGCGAAGGTGTGGAGGTGGTGCTCTTTCTTCAGAGCTACAGGCTCAGGCTCGGAAGCCAAACCGTTTTCTATGGCGTTCTGCTGGGACTCTTCTTTACCTCGATTGTGGCTGTCCTCACCTTCGTGGCGCACAAAAAATTGCCGTATCGAAAGATGCTCATCTTCACGGGCATACTCCTCGGCCTCGTACTGGTTGTCATGGTGGGCGAGCAGGGACAGGAGATGCAGCTGGCCCATTGGCTGCCGACGACAAGGATCGCCTGGCTCGAGAGCGCGATTCCCGCCTGGATGAGCCTATGGCTGTCGGTGTTTCCAACCGTTGAAACTCTGACGGCGCAGGCACTCGCAGTCGTTCTTGTCCTCGGCTCATACTTCATCGCGCAGAGACCAGATGCGAGGCCGGCCAAACAATGAAACCTATGCCGTAGATAGGACAGTCTCGGGCGCTTCCTTACCTCTGCATGAACTCGTTGATGAACGCGGCTATCTCGTCTGCTTTGGTATCCAGCGCGAAGTGTCCCGCGTCGAGCACATGGACCTCCGCATTCGGAACGTCCTTCCGGTAGCGCTCCGGCTCGCCGGGATCAAAGGAAAGATCGTGCTTACCCCAAAGTACGAGAAGTTTCGGCTGTGTCTTCTGCATCCATGCCTGCCACTTCGGATAAGCATCGACGTTGGTGCGGTAATCGTAGAAGAGATCGATTTGAATTTGAGCCTGTCCTGGCGAGTTCAGGAACGCGTACTCATCGGTCCAGAGGTCCGGATCATAGAGTTCGGTGTTGGGATCGTCTCCGACGTGGCGCGTTTTCGTCGCCGCAAGCGATAGCAGATTTTTGCGTAACGCCTCTTCATGCGCGGAGCGGTCCGCCCAGAATGCCCGACGCGTTGTCCAGTTTACTCCGAGACCTTCGTTGTGCGCGACCGCATCCTGGACGATGAGAGCCTGCACCCGCTCCGGGTGTGCCAGTGCCATGCGAAAGCCGACGGGGCCGCCGTAGTCCTGCATGTAAAGCGTGTAGTGCGAGAGCCCCAGGGCTTGCGTGAAGTCGTCCATTACGGAAGCAATGTGGTCGAAGGTATACGCGAACTGCCTGGGGTCGGGCCAGTCGCTATGTCCAAAGCCCGGATAGTCAGGTGCAATCAGGTGGTAGCGGTCTGTGAGCCTTGTCAGCAGTGGCTCAAACATCCGCGACGACGACGGAAGGCCATGCAGCAACAGAATGGTGGGTGCGTCTTTCGGTCCGGCCTCTCTGTAGAAGATCGACAGTCCATCGATCTGCACCGTGCGATACACAGTTGTGTGTGCCACGGGATGCTCCCTTCGTTGAGCCAAGGCCCAGTTATTGCATGGATGCATCATCAGAGTGATCACCAGTGCTACCAGGGAAGACCTGCATGCTTTGTTCATTGCGGCAGCTCCTTTCCGGCCCGCTCGCGCACCATATACTCTATTTTCCGCGAACTCTTCTCGCGATAATGGAAGTATAGGCGGCATTTCCCTGCAGACTCTTTGTGGAAAGCAGAAGCTCGAAGGGCGGAATGGTTCCGTCGGCATTCACAATGGATTTCAGCCATGCTGAAAATTCGGGCCCGTTGAATACAAACTTTCCCGCCGATTGCGTTCCTGACATCCAGAGCCCGCACAAGACCAGAATCATGCCCTGACCGCCGGGGTTGGGCAGGTAAGCCACATCCCCGTAGAGACTGTAGGCTCCTAGGTTCCCCGAGTCATCCCGTGGACTATAAGTTTGCAACTCGCCGTCGTGGGGATGACGGTTGAGAAACTGGAAGCCGCGCTTGCCATCAGAAACCAGGACGAAATTCATCGAAGGCTCGGCCAGGGATACCCATGGATCTGCCTCTCTGGAACCGATCAGAATCAGGTTGGAATTAGCGGCGTCTGCCGGTCTTAAGTCGCGAGCAAAAACTGTGGTGGCACGTTTAGAGTTCCATTCCGGCAGATGTGACAGTTGCTCCGATACACCTAAATCGACGAAGCTCGTGTAGCGCCGGGAGGCAAGATCGAGGGTCAGCTCTCCGGGAGCTTCAGAGTTTATGGTTTTTGCCCGATCGGGATCGCGATAGTTTCCATCGATATAGTCGGAAAGAGAAACTTCCCGCCCGGTAACGGTTTCGTAGAGCACCAGGCCGCTGTCCCCCGTAACGATCAACGTTCTCCCGTTCGCTGGAAACAAACTGTTCCAAAATGTGCGTTCTATGGGGGTTTGCTCGATTTCCGCATGCCAGGCTGCCCGCGCCGCGTCTTGTTTTAAATGCCACAGCACCGCCACTGACACGATAGCTGCGAACAGGCCAACGACGAAACCTATCATCCACTTTTGCTGAAACCATCTGTCGCGAGGGGGCTGCTCGGTGGGCGGGAAGAATGGTCTTTCTCCGGAATCTGCAAGCTCCTCGACATTGCTGTCCTGAAGATCGATTTCCGGTACCGCATGCACCTCGGCGTCTACGGTATAGAAGCGAGGCACGTAACTGCCACGGGGAATTTCAATCCGCAGCGGTTCATGGATTCCCTCGCCGCTGAAATAACGCTCGAGCCTCTGGCGCAGACGTGTGGCGTGCGACCGCACGATACCGTCTGCCGCGGAATCGTAATTCGGCGATCTCTTGAAAACATCTACACCGATCCGCTGCTCGTTAATCTCGTCAACCCGATCTGAGATCGCCATGCGGCAGACGTAAAGCAACAGCTTCGGCAACTGCTCCGATCGTGCAAAGGTCGAGGAACGGGCAATTCGGCGTGCGAGAAGCCAGCGAGAGTCCTGGATAGACTGCTGCTCCTCGTCTTCAACACTGGTCCCGTGGGTTGACACAATCTTGCTCCTATTAAAAGCGAAGCGTGTGAACCAGGTATGAATCGCCTGTTTGCAACGGTTGCAACTTGTCGTGTTAACGAAAGATAAATTGCTTATTCCAGGCATTTTAGCGGGTGAATCGTGACTTTCACCGTGAAACATCCGCGCAAGACGGCAGCGACCTCCTAGAGTGGGCATAGTCCTCGACAAACTGCAGTCAAACCTGCCTGCCGGAACAGTGGATCCAGGGAAAGGTTTTGTCACAGAACCCACAGACCAACAGCCCACGATTTTCTTTCGACTACTTTGGAGGAAAGCTTCAAATGCAACATCGAAGTGTCAGACTGCTCCCCTATGCGTTCCTTCTGCTGTTTTCCATTTGCCAGATAGGATTTGCCCAGACGACGGCCGGGAGCCTGGTTGGAGTCGTGCGCGACTCAGCAGGTGCGACCATCACAGGAGCCACGATTCGAGTCACCGAAACGGCAACGAATGCTCGAATAGAAACAAAGTCAAACAACAAGGGTGAGTACGAATTGCTCAACCTGAATCCGGGAACATATACGCTCCACGTGGAAGCTGTTGGCTTCGGCGGATATGAGCAGACGGGAATCCGGCTGGACCTGAACCAGCATGCGGCCCAGGACGTAACGTTAAATATCGGACAGGTGCAACAAAACGTCGTGGTTCAGTCAGACGTTTCGTCTCTCGACACAGTTTCATCCACGATCAGCAGCGAGGTTGACGGCACCTCCATCCGCAATCTTCCGCTCAATACGCGCGAAGCCTACTCTTTGCTGGAACTGGTGCCGGGATTCTCGGGATCGATTGGGAATGACTACAACAGTGTGGCGTACTCGATTAACGGGGGTAACAACGAATACGGGGACATCCTTGTGGACGGCACGCCTGCCGGGTTTCCCACCGTCAATGGCTTTCAGGGCGTCGGCGTCTTTCCTTCTGTGGATGCTATCGGAGAATTCCGCCTCCTGGCGCAGGATTATCCGGCCGAGTTCGGCCGCTCCCTCGATGGAATTCTGAACGTTGTCTTTAAGTCGGGAACAAATGATTTTCACGGAACCGCGTTCGAGTACATCCGCAACTCTGAGCTGGATGCCAACGATTTCTTTTCCAATCTGAACCACGCGCCTTTACCCGCCTTCCATCGCAATCAGTTTGGCGGAGTGCTGTCGGGACCGATTATCAAAAACAAGACCTTCTTTCTACTTTCTACCGAGCTGCTGCGCCAGAATTCCTTCCAGTCCCTGACCACGACGGTGCCGACACTGGCACAGCGGAATGGAGATTTCTCCCAGACCTTTGGCTCCAATGGAAATCTCATTACCGTCTACAACCCGTTCAGTACCCGTCCCAATCCGAGTGGCACCGGGTTCATCCGTGATCCGTTTCCCGGCAACGTGATTCCGCAGGGGATGATGAGCCAGGTGGCGCTGAAAGCGCTGGCCTACTATCCGCTGCCGAACGTGCCCGGAAACTCGCTCACCAACGCTAACAACTACTTTGCGAATGGCAGTGCGGAGGACGATATAACTTCATGGGACGTTCGCATCGACCACAAGATCAGCGACCGGCAAAAGATCTTCGGGCGTTATTCAAATCGTGTTGTGGAAGAAGATCCGAACCCGCTGTTTCCGGCTGCACAGGCTATTGCTGAAGGTCTGATCAATCAGCAGGACTTTAACCGCGGCTTGACATTGGCCTACACGGCCACACCCAATGAAAAAACTATATTTGATGCGCGGCTTGGCTTCGCACGCACGCTCTTCAAGTATCTGAATACCAGCCTTGGCTTTCAGGCATCGCAGCTGGGGCTTCCAGGAACGATTAACTCAGCTGGCGGCGTTGCAATCTTTCCGACATTCCATCCAACCGGCTACACGCAGCTGGGCAACGAGGGCAACCGCCACAACGCGTTTATGACCTACAGCCTCCTGTCGTCGCTCACGCTGGTGCGCGGCGAGCATGTTTTCAAGCTCGGCTTCGACGGCCGCATTATCCGCGTGAACGATAATGAGAGCAACGACAGCTCCGGAAATTTCGATTTTGGCACCAACTTCACACAGGGACCCGATCCCAATGCCGCAAGCGCGAACAGCGGCAACGGTCTCGCCTCCATGCTGCTGGGAACCGGTACCGGCGACATGATTCAGGACTTCAAGAATGTCGCGACGCAGAGCTATTACTTTGCCGGATATCTACAGGATGACTGGCGCGTCACCCCGAAACTCACGCTCAACCTGGGTGTGCGCTATGACATAGACACGCCGCGTACGGAACGCTTTAACCGGATGAATTTCTTTGATCCGACGGTGGCCTCACCGCTGGCAAGCGCCGTTTCCGGGCTGACAGGCGGTCTCGTGTTTGTCGGGGCCGATGGCCGCAGCCGCTACCAATATCACGTCGACTGGAACAACTTCGCGCCGCGCGTCGGTTTTGCCTGGGCAGCGCAACCTTCTACGGTAGTGCACGGCGGTGGCGCGGTCGTCTATGGAGCATCGAATCAGGCAGCGGCAGGCACGGTCGGTCCCTATGGCTTCCGCGTGCAGAATACCTGGGTAAGCTCACTCGATGGCATCACTCCTTATAACACTCTCGATAACCCGTTCCCACAGGGCTTCCAGCCACCGCCGGGTGCTGCCAACGGCCTCAGCACAGGCGCGGGAGGCGCGATTGAAGGCGTTCTCCAGAATTCCCCCACTCCTTACCTGATTCAATGGGGCCTGGATGTGCAGCAATCTTTGCCCTTCCAGACAACTTTCGATATCGCCTACGTTGGTAACCGCGGACGCCAGCAGCTTCAGAGTTATGAAGGCGGTCTTGATTATGACCAGTTACCGGTCGCGGATCTGGCCTTGGGGTCGCACCTGAACGATTCGGTGGCGAATCCATTTTATGGACTGATTACGAGCAACACCTTGTCGGCTCCGACGACCTCGCGCGGACAGTTGCTGAAGCTCTATCCGCAGTTCACCAGCATGGAGCCCTTGCGCGTCTCGGGGGGCAATTCTCAATATGATGCTCTGCAGCTGACGGTGAATAAGCGGCTTTCATCGGGCCTGCAAGTGCAGGCTTCCTATGTGTGGTCCAAGAATTTTGACAATAACAGCGACCACCAGGATAGTTTTCATCCTATGGCGGACTACGCGATCAGTACGCAGGATATCCGTCAACGTTTCGTCGCGAGCTACATCTACCAACTGCCCGTCGGCCGAGGCCGCATCTTCGGGAGCCATATGTCCCGCTGGGAAGACGCAATGCTCGGCGGCTGGCAAGTGAATGGCATCACAACCATTCAGGGCGGCAATCCGCTGCAGATCAACGCCAGCAACACCCTTTCCAACTTCAACTTTCAAAACCTGTACGCCAACACCAATTTCCAGAACGCCTCTCTCTCCGGCGCAACCAAGAATCGTTTGAACCAGTACTTCAACACCGCCGATTTCAGTCAGCCGGCACCCTTTACACTTGGCAACGGACCGGCTTATTACGATAACCTGCGTGCTCCGGGTCTCAACAGCACGGACTTCTCGGTTTTCAAGGAGTTCAATGCTGTCGAAAAACTTAAAGTACAGTTCCGTGCGGAAGCATTTAACGTCTTTAATCAGGTAGGATTCGGGTCTCCCGATACGGGTGTCACCGATACCAACTTCGGTGCGATCACCTCACAGGCAAACTCGCCGCGGCAGCTTCAATTTGCTCTCAAGCTGTTGTTCTAGGCAGGCGGAAGGGGCTGCGTGACTTGCGGCCCCTTCCCGCAGCATGCATATCCCCGCGAAACTACTCCATACCGGATATCCTCAATCATTCAGATGAAAGGTCTGCCCGTTTGAAGTCTCTATCCAAGTTTTTTTTAAATTGCATTCTGGTCTTGATCAGCGTCTCCAGTAGTTTCGCGGAACAAAATCCATCGGGTGACGGCAGCCGAAAACCAATCGTCATTATCGTCAGCATGGACGGCTTACCGGCTCGGGCGCTTCAGGACCCGCTACTGCCGATGCCGACGTTGCGCGCTCTCGCTGCGTCCGGCGCGGTGGCAACTGCCATGCAACCGATCAATCCGACTGTGACATGGCCGAACCATACTGCCATCATTTCCGGAGTCGATGCCAGCCGGCATTTCGTCATGGCAAATGGGCTTATCGCGTTTCCATCCGATGGCAGCGCCCCGCAGATCAAGCCCTGGGTCGATAAAGACCAGTTGGTGCACGCGCGCACCCTGTATGAAGCTGTCACGGAAAAAGGTATGACGACGGCGCAGGTCGATTGGGTTGCGATCTACGGCGCGAAGGGAGTGACGTGGGATTTCGGTGAAAAACCCGACGCGAATGGCGAAGTTCCGCGGGAACTGATTGCCAATGGTATGGTTACGCGCGAGCAGGTGGAACATTTTTCCGACGGCAGCAGCCCGGCCTGGAGAGATGAGGTGTGGACAGACGCTGCGGTCGACATCATTGAAAAACATGCGCCCAACCTGCTGATGCTTCATCTGCTGCAGACCGACACGCTGCAACATCAATATGGACCGCTCACTAATGCCGCTTACGCCGCCTACGCGTATGCAGATGGCTGCCTGAAACGTGTCGTCGAAG
Organism: Terriglobales bacterium; assembly: GCA_015655315.1. Classification (GTDB taxonomy): domain Bacteria; phylum Acidobacteriota; class Terriglobia; order Terriglobales; family Acidobacteriaceae; genus Alloacidobacterium. The sequence continues at coordinate 5,200 of JAATFH010000418.1, read as the reverse complement.
CGGTGCATGCTGCAGGCATCCTCGATAGAACGACATTCTTTGTCGTCTCCGACCATGGTTTCGCGAGCTATACCCATACCATCCGCCCAAATGCTGCGCTCGCAGAGCAGGGTTTCCTCCACAAGCAAGGGAACAACTATGTTGGGAGCGTATGGACGCAGGCCGAGGGCGGCACAGCACTGCTCTACATTCGAGACGCAAGTCTTCGCTCCGACCTCGTGCCAAAATTGAAAACATATTTCGCCCACGTTTCAGGCATCGCGCATGTCTACACGAATGAAGAGGCTCGCTCTCTTGGGCTGCCCTCCGAGTCAGACACAGATCAAGCTCCGCAACTCTACCTTGCTGCCGCAGCAGGCTATGCGTTTAGCAATGAAGTTGACGGACCAATGACGCTTACCGGCTCTCCCCGCGGGCAGCACGGCTATCTCAATACCATGGCCGATATGCAGGCAACATTTGTGGCGTCCGGCGCGGCAATCAGGCCCGGCATTCACCTTGGCACGGTTTCCAACCTTCAGGTTGCGCCGACGATCGCAACGATTCTTGGCGTGTCATTGCCAGATGCCGGACAGCCCGCAATCAGGGAAATACTGCGCTAGGCAAGCCGGGCGGACAGACTTCGACAACGCCAGCACGCCCGATATATATTTCCGAAATGTCGGCGAAAGGAGACCCCGTCTGGATGTCGTCACGATCAGCAGAACAAGGATCATGAGCTGACTATTCGGGGGCTTGGATCAACATGAGCCTGGAAATCCATCGTAAAGCACTTCATGAGTCGATCCTTGATCTCGACCTAAACGATGAAGATCAGGGAAATGGCATAGCAACCGCCTTCATCAAAGGCAACTGGAGAGAGGCACAGCGCCTGATCGCGAACTGGTGGGGCGCCTACAAGGATTGGGAAAGGGTCGACACCTTCAGTCAGGCGGTTGCGGACCATCGAATGACGATGCGGTCGTGGGGTGGCGACGACCCTGTGCAGCAGACTTTTGCCAAACTGGTGAATAAGACGGGAAAGATGAACATAGCTACTGAAGATAGATTCTATGCAAACTCTGACCGTCAACCTCTTCCAGCACCTCCCCGCGGCATGACACCAAACAAAGATAGGTTCGCGGCAACAGTCGAACCGCCTTTGCCGAAAGGCACCTTCGGATGGGGCAAAGGCAATCCTAAACCACCGGTAGTTTATGGACCTCCTGTTCGCGGAATCAACTCCGCGGCATTTATGTTGCCGGCGAATTTCGTGACCCGCGAGCAGAAGTACCGACTTGGCCTCAATGACACCAGCGTAACCACCCGCTACCGTCGGTGAAGTCTCCAACGTCACCGTTGAAAGTATTCGTGCGCTACAGAAAGCTTATTTCAAACAAAATGCAGAGGTCGTAAGACTCGGCAACGAGATCGTGATCGCGATGCGCCAGCACGCAGGCCAATTCCCCGTTTATGCCGTGTTTGAGGATGACAAATACAAGTGCTTCACTGTCGCGGGTGACGGCAAAACTATGGAGCGCGGCAACAAAGAAATTTCCGCGCTTGGAGTTGCCAATTTCTAAATAAGTCCAATTCCTTCTACCTGATGACTGCCGGTTTCTCTCGGCAGGCTGCCGGGACTCTCAACATAGGCAAGCCCGATGCCATCGCTGGACTGCGAGCCAATTTCCGGATACCAATGTGGCGCTTTGTGTTCCCCTGTCATCGTTCCGTAACCTGGCCGGCCTTAAATGTGAGGTGTACCAAATTTTTATTGGCAGGCCAGATTTGTCGGTATCCTGCGGTAAGGCGCACGGAAACCGGCAGACTCGGTCCCAGCCTCATCAAGCGAGGGCATCCCATGAACCCCCCGACCTCCGACGAACCACTGATTGTGGAAGATGATCGCACCGGCAACCGAGTCGAGACCCTGAAACGGGCTATCCTCGACAACCTGAACTACATCGTGGCCAGGGTTCCTAAGCGGGCGACTCCGCACGATTACTTCGCCGCTGTCGCCTACACCGTGCGCGATCGCATCATCGCCGGCTGGATAAAGACCATCGAGAAGTACGGCCGGCACGACGTTCGCGTCGTCTGTTACCTCTCGGCAGAGTTCCTGATGGGGCCGTATCTAGCCAATAACATATTGAACCTGGGACTCGATGCGCCTATCCGGCAGGCGATGACCGAGTTGGGGATCGACGTCAATCACATTATCGAGCAGGAGAGCGAGCCGGGACTCGGCAACGGCGGTCTGGGACGCCTCGCAGCCTGCTACCTGGACTCCATGGCTACCCTTGGAGTGCCGGCCATCGGCTACGGCATCCGCTATGAGTTCGGCATCTTCCAGCAATCCATCCACGACGGCTGGCAGGTCGAGCTCACCGATTACTGGCTTCGAAATGGAAATCCCTGGGAAATCCGGCGCTCGATGGACGGCGTCGACGTCCACTTCGGAGGCCACACTGAGTCCTATATCGACGACCACAACCGTTTCAAAGTCCGCTGGCTTCCCCATGCAACCGTCAGAGGCATCCCCTTCGATACCCCAATTCCCGGTTATGCCTCCGGCATTGTCAATAACCTGCGGCTGTGGCGATCGGAAGCGCCCGAATCTTTCTACTTCGAGAAATTTAACAGCGGCGACTATCTGGGCGCGGTGTCCGGCAAAACCTTCGCCGAAAATATCTCCAAGGTGTTGTATCCCAACGATGAGGAAATCCAGGGCAAGGAGCTCCGCCTGCAGCAGCAATATTTCTTCGTCTCCTGCGCCTTGCAGGACATGATCCGCCTGCATCTGCGCTTCGGCCGGCAGTTGGACACTTTCCACCAAAAATGGGCTGTTCAGCTGAACGACACCCATCCCTCGATCGGCGTTGCCGAACTGATGCGGTTGCTGGTCGATGAGCATGGCATGGCTTGGGACCACGCGTGGAACATCACCTCGCACACCTTCAGCTACACCAACCACACTCTCCTACCGGAAGCCCTGGAGCGTTGGCCTTTGCCATTATTCAGTTCCTTGCTTCCGCGCCACATCGAGATCATTTACGAGATCAACCGGCGCTTTCTCGATCAAGTAAGAACGCGGTTTCCTGGCGATGAAGGCCGGGTAGCCCGCATGTCCATCATTGACGAGCACGGTGAGAAGTTTGTGCGCATGGCCCATCTGGCCACGGTGGGAAGCTCGGCGGTGAATGGCGTAGCCGAGTTGCACAGCCAGTTGGTAAAAACTGAGCTGTTGCGCGACTTCTACGAAATGTGGCCGGAGAAGTTCCTCAATGTGACGAACGGCGTAACCCCGCGTCGCTGGCTCGCTGTGGCCAACCCCGAACAATCGGCCCTCATGACCTCAAAGATCGGCGACGGCTGGGTGCGCAATCTCGATGAACTGTCCCGCCTCGAGGAGTATGCTGACGACTCCCAGTTCCGCGCCGAGTGGGCCAAGGTACAGCGTCACGTCAAAGCCCGCCTGGCCAATTACATCCATGACAAAACCGGCATCTCCGTCGATCCGTCGTCGATGAACGATGTCATCGCCAAGCGCATCCATGAATACAAGCGGCAGCACTTGAAGGTGCTCCATGTACTCACGCTTTATCACCGGCTAAAAAGCAATCCCGGCCTTGACATCGTCCCGCGGACGTTTCTCTTCGGCGGCAAAGCCGCGCCCGGATATTTCATGGCCAAGCTCATCATCAAGCTCATCAACTCGGTCGGCGAGGTGGTCAACGGCGATCGCGATGTCAATGGCCGGCTGAAGGTGGTCTTCCTTCCCGACTATAACGTCTCCTTCGGGCAGAAGGTTTACCCGGCCGCCGATCTGAGCGAGCAAATTTCAACCGCTGGCAAGGAAGCCTCGGGTACCGGCAACATGAAGTTCGCCATGAACGGGGCGCTGACCATCGGAACGCTGGACGGGGCTAACATTGAAATTCGCGATGCCGTCGGCCACGAAAACTTCTTCCTCTTCGGTCTCACCACCGAACAGGTTGAATCCACCAAGGCCGCCGGATACCACCCGCGGGATCTCTACAACTCCAATCCGGTGCTGCGCGAAGTCATAGACAGCCTGGTCTCGGGTCAATTCTCGCGCGGAGACCAAAGCCTTTTCCGGCCACTCGTCGATTCGCTTCTCAACGCCGACAACTATCTGTTGTTCGCGGACTATCAGTCCTATATCGATTGCCAGGATCGCGTCGACGAAGCCTATCGCAACCACGACAGCTGGACAAGAATGTCCGTCCTCAATGCAGCCCGCATGGGCAAGTTCTCCTCGGACCGCGCAGTCGGGGAATACGTTCATCACATCTGGAAGGTGGCGGAAATGTCCGCTTACAGCGATTGAGGATTGGGGAGAAAACCCGGCTCTCTAGAACTCGCTCCAGTTCCAGTCGAACAGCCTCCAGGAGGACACTCCATTCTGAGGCTAGCTGGAGTCGCGCCCGCCTCCTCATAAAAAATCGTCTGCATCCAACGGCACACCACGATGATTCCAGTCAGCGGGCGGTATTGGCACGTAATGCCCGCGGCGGCGCAGTCGAATCTCTTACTACCAGCCGCGTTCGAAGCTGGAGGGTACTCCCGGCTCCCTCCTTGATCAGAGATGCCACGGCCAGTTGACTTAATGTGGTTCGCGGCACATCGACTGTGGTCAACGGTGGGTTCATGAAGCGGCTGAAATAGGTGTTGTCGAAACCGACGATGGAAACGTCCTCGGGAATACGCAAACCGCGCGCTTGCAAGCCACGATACACGCCCATTGCCACCATATCGGTGATAGCGATGACTGCGGTGAAGCGCACGGATTCGATGACAGAACCAACCGCCTGCTCTCCGGCATCGGCTCCCGGTCCGTGCATATCAATCACATGTGTACGCAGCCCGTCCGAGGCGCAGGCGCGCACAGCGGCAGCGAAACCCTGGTCGCGCAGGCGGTGCGAAAGTAAAGGCGGCCCGCTGCTTTGTTGCGAGTTGCGCACGAAGAGCAGATCCCTGTGGCCTAACTGAATCAGGTGCTCGACCGCAGCCCGCATGCCGCCCCGCGAATCCACTCTGAGAATCGAGAGCTTTTCCGCCGGCTTCCCGCTATCGAGGAAGACGGCTGGGACCCCGCTGGCAAGTACAAGTTCACGCGAGGTCTCATCGTGTTCCGAGGTAAGTATGGCAAGCCCGGCGATCCTTGCTCCCAGGAGCTGCTTGACAGCCGCTCGATGTT
>JAATFH010000109.1 GCA_015655315.1 Terriglobales bacterium | reverse complement strand
TGCAGCGTCAGCCCTTGCTGGTCTTTTCCGGTACCCACTGTGTCCGCTTCTGAGTCAGGCCAGTAAATAGCTACCGCAGGATCGTTCCATAGCATGGTTCTTTCATCCGCGGGTGTGTAATATTCTGTGACCTTGTAGGCAAAACCGGCTATCTCGGACAGTGCGACGAACCCATGCCCAAATCCCTCCGGAATCCAGAACATGCGTCCATTTTCTCCAGATAGCTCGACGCCGACGTGCCTGCCGAAGGTCGGGGAACTACGCCGAAGATCGACAGCTACATCCCATACCGAACCATGTGTCACACGTACAAGCTTGCCTTGCGTATTTTTGATCTGGTAGTGAAGACCGCGAACGACATTCTTCGTCGACAGGGAAAAATTATCCTGCACCCAGTGAGTGGGCAGCCCTGCCTGTCCCATAACGCGTTCGTTGTACGTTTCCCAAAATGCGCCGCGCGCATCCTTGAATATGCGAGGTTCCAGTATCAGCACGCCGGGCAGCCCGGTCTCAATTATGTTCATCGTGTCTAAATGCCATCGGAAGGGAAATTGGGTTCGTTGAGAAGAGCCAGGAGATATTGCCCATAGCCGCTTTTTCTTACTGGCTGCGCGAGAGCCTCAAGCTGTTGCGTCGTGATGTATCCGTAGCGGAACGCGATCTCTTCCGGGCAGGCAATTTTCAAACCCTGGCGCCGCTCAATGGTCTGGATGAAAAGACCTGCTTCAAAGAGTGAGTCGTGCGTTCCCGTGTCCAGCCACGCCATACCCCGGCTCATCAGTTCCACGTTCAGAGTGCCGCGGTCAAGGTAGCAGCGATTCAGGTCGGTAATCTCAAGCTCTCCGCGCGGCGAAGGCTTGAGAGACGCGGCTAGGCTCACCACATCATTGTCGTAAAAATAGAGACCGGTCACGGCATAACGCGACTTTGGAGCGGACGGCTTCTCCTCAAGGCTGACGGCGCGCCCTTGCTTGTCGAACTCGACGACGCCGTATCTTTCCGGATCATGTACAGGATAAGCGAAGACCGTCGCACCCTGCGTCTTGTTCGCGGCTTTTATCAGCTGTCCGGAAAGGGATTGCCCGTAAAAGATGTTGTCTCCCAGGACCAGAGCGCAGGAATCGGACCCGATAAAGTCCTTGCCGATGATGAATGCCTGCGCCAAACCATCCGGGCTGGGCTGTACTGCGTAGGAAAGATTGAGTCCCCACTGCGTTCCATCGCCAAGAAGCTCGGCAAAACGCGAGGTATCCTGCGGAGTCGAGATGATCAAAATTTCCCGGATGCCCGCCAGCATGAGCGTCGTCAGCGGGTAATAGATCATCGGCTTGTCATAGATCGGCAACAGTTGTTTCGAAATGACATGCGTTACCGGGTAGAGGCGGGTTCCCGACCCGCCCGCCAGCACAATTCCCTTCATCGCGCCACACGCTCCGCGTAGTTGGTTTCAATCCATTGCTGGTAAGCGCCGGAGCGCACGTTCTCAACCCAATCCTGATTTGCCAGATACCATTCCACGGTTTTGCGAATCCCGGATTCAAATTGCGCGGCCGGCTCCCAGCCAAGCTCCTGCTTGATCTTGCGAGCGTCGATCGCGTAGCGGCGATCATGACCGGGGCGGTCTTTTACATACGAAATCAGTTTTCTGCGCGAGCCGATCTTTTCGCTGGGAGCAAGCTCGTCGAGCAGGTCGCAGATCGTCGTAACAACGTCGATATTTTTGCGTTCGCTCGATCCGCCGATGTTATATGTCTCACCCAGCCTGCCACGGTCCAGTACAGCGCGAATCGCGGAGCAATGATCTTCCACAAACAGCCAGTCGCGGACGTTCTGTCCATCGCCATAGACCGGCAGCGGTTTTCCCTCCAGGCTATTGAGGATCATCAGCGGAATGAGCTTTTCCGGAAACTGATAAAAGCCATAATTGTTCGAGCAGTTCGTAGTCAGAACCGGCAAGCCATAAGTATGGAAGTAGGCTCGAACCAGGTGATCGGACGAGGCCTTGGAAGCGGCATACGGGCTGTTCGGCGCATAGGGTGTCGTTTCAGAAAACGCTGGATCATCAGGAGCGAGAGACCCATAGACTTCGTCTGTGGAAACGTGCAGAAAACGAAATGCCTTCTGCGGCTCCGCATTCAGGCCTGCATAATAGGCGCGGGCTGATTGAAGCAGTGAAAATGTGCCAAAGACATTCGTTTTGATAAACGCATCTGGTCCAACGATCGACCGGTCTACGTGACTCTCCGCCGCAAAATGCACAATCGCTGTTGGCTTATGCTCGCTCAGAAGCCTGGCGACCAGAGCTTCATCCGCTATGTCCCCGTGAACAAAGATATGGCGGGAATCGTCATTCAGCGATTGCAGGTTATTGCGATTGCCCGCATACGTAAGGCTATCGAGATTAATGACGGGTGAACCAATCTCCTTGATCCACGTCAAAACAAAGTTTGAGCCGATAAACCCGGCTCCGCCTGTTACCAGGATCGAATCTTTTTTGCTCATCATTTTCAGGCTGTCTTTTTCGTCCAGATTGCTTTACGTAAAACACCGAGGCGCTCTTTTTGTTCCGGGTCTTGCTGCAACCGCTCCATACCCTCGCGGAAGAATGCCACTAAGATACCGATCAACATTCCAAGTACAGCCGCGCCAATCGTAATCAGACCACGTTTCGGCGATGACTTATAGTCTGGAACGATTGCCGGATCAATGACTTGAATCAACGCTCCCTCTTTCGCCTCATCCAGTTTAGCCAGCTCGAACTGGCGCGCCAGGATTTCAAAAACTGTCTCGTTGTACTTTACATCGCGCAGCTTGCGGATGTATTCAAGTCCCGCCTGTGGTACTTTGCCTTTTGGCAGAATCATGCCGCTGCTGTCGTCAGCATTGCCCCCAAGCTTGGTCAATTGCGCTCGCAGGCTATCCACTTCCTGCTGCGTTTGTACAACGTCGGCATTCTCATTCGTGGCATACGTGCGCATTGACTGTAACTGCACTTCTTTGGCCGTAATTTGCGCACGAAGAGCGGCAGCGGATTCAATGAGGGCACGAGCCTGGCTATCGAGCTGGATCATCCCCGTCGTCTGCTGCGTTTCCTTTAACGCTTCTTCGGCATCAGCCAGTTTGTCCTTTGACATCTCCAACTGCTGCTCGAAGAAAAGTCGGCGCTGCGCGGCTTCACCAATAGCAAGGTGCTGCGAAAGCCTGCGATACTCCTCTACATAGGCGTTTGCCATTTCGGAGGCTCGCTTCGGATCTTTGTCTTCAATGGAGATATGGATCAGGTTATCTTTTGTGCCGCTTTCCACCGTTGCATGCTTCTCGAACGCTTTTCGAGCCGTCGACGGGTATTTCTGGCGATACTCCTGCATCAACCCGAACCGCTGAACCATGGCATCTTCCACCGTGCGGCTCTTGAACATTGCCACATACATTTCATTCGGATTTTTCACGCCGAGGCTTGAACCGGCGAGGGCTCCCAACGAGCCGAGACCTCCGATCTGAGACAAGATCGACGAACTCAGCGACGACCCCTGCTGCGGGGGCCATATAGTTGTCATGGCCGTGTATTTTTTGGGCAGAAGAAGTGAAATTACAAGAGCCACCAGACCCAATCCAAAAGTGAATTTAAGAATCAACCACTTATGTCGAGCTAAGACAATCAGTATATCCAGGAGAGAAACTTCGTCAGCCTGCTCCACATGGGATGTTTCTGCGGAAAGCCTCTCCGATTCCAAATGCCGGATCTCAGTCGTTGTCGTATTCATTCCCTGCGCTTCTACGGTCAGAACCCAATCCGGGCAGAAGACTTCTCCCCTATCCCCGACACCGGCAGGATACAGATGTAGCTATAGCTGCCAGGACCGTGATGTTGATTAGATTCTACCCTGCGGGCACAGTTCACCTCTCAGGAATCTTCAACAGGATGCGCAGGATAGATTCGATCGCATGGCAATACAATTGAATCCGGATAGGTGGAGTTTCTACGACATCTTACCCGGATGACCGGTCACATCGCCCTGCCCGTCGGCATCCGAACAATGTCCGTGAGTAGCCCACAGAATTCCGCCTGCGAATACAGCCAGGAACAGAAGGAGTACACCTAAGGTGTTCGGCATAAGCACCTCCTGTTCCATTTAGAGCTGAAAGATATATGCGGGGTTGCGCATCACTATTAAACTTCGACTGCCTCGGCGTCGGACTCATTGACTGCCGGATATTCTTCTTCCACGCGGATTCGGGAGGAAGTAACCAGTGCCACCGCGATGACTACGGCGGCCATTCCCGCGTATTCGGTTGGACACAAGGTGCTCGCCCAGGAATATAGCCCCGAGGATTACCGCGACGACCGGATTGACATACGCGTAGGTCGTTACTTTGGGAACGGGAACGTGTTCCAGAAGCCAGACAAACGCCGTGTACCCCACCAGCGACCCAAATGTCACCAGATAGGCAATGGCACCCAGAGCGCCGGTCGTCAGTGAGCCGTGCCCCATTTCCCCAGGACAAGCGCCGCGACCGAGCTGGTGATCCCCGCCGCCAGCATCTGCCATCCCGCAGCTATCAGAGGATTTACAGGCAGTTTCAACTCCCGGGACAGTATCGAACCAACTGCCCAAAGGAATGTGCTGACCAGAACAATCGTGGATCCAACGACCTGACGGTGTCCCTCAGCGTTCTGGTGCAGGCTGGGCCAGAGCAAAGCAATCAGGCCGGCAAACCCTAGTCCGAGGCCGAGCCATCCACGTGCAAGCAGCCTTTCGCCGCGAGGAAGCAGCATACTCAGAACCGCTACGTATAGTGGCATCACCGCTACCAGCAAAGCTGCCAGACCGCTGGCAATATACTGCTCGCCGAAAACGAGCCCGATATTGCCTCCTCCCAGCAATAACAAGCCAATCACCGCAAGCCGGCCAAGCTGGCGCGCCGGAAGCCAGACCTTCATCCCCCTGACGAGACAAAATGCAAGCATCAGAGTTCCGGCTATGAGAAAGCGTGTGCCGCCCAGTACCAGTGGATGCAGATACTGGACCCCGATCTTGATGGCGGTGTAGGTCGAACCCCAGAAGAAATAGACGCAGCCAAATGCGAAAGGAATGGACAGCGAAGCTGCATTGCGGCGATTCATGGACGAAATGCTCTCCACCCTGCACAGCGCCTTCGGTCAAGTCCGGGCAGCACTGTTTGAAGAAAAGATGACGCCTCGCCGGTATTCGCTTTATTGATTGTCAAGATCAAGACAATCTTAAATAGAGATGTACTTGGAATTTGACTTCTCCGGGACTCCCATTCTCCCATTTTTTCTGAACCTGTTACCAGGTTGCGGCGTATCTTATGTCGGGCAATCCACTGCATCGAATCACGAAACACTCATAGGTGATCTTCCTATGCCATCCGAAGAACAGACGATGTCGCCAACAATCTCTATTCAGAAATCAGCACTGATTGCACCGCTGCCGTGGTGGCTGATCATGATCGTGGCCCTGGGAGCCGCTCTCATGGCGGCAGGAGCACTGATCGCCCTCCTGCATCCGGCTATGCTCGTCTCTCCGCGCGATCAGATCAACGGAGCTGTGCGGGTCTATGCCGGATATCTGGTTTCACGCAACCTGGCGCTGGCCATCATGCTTCTGGCAGCTTTGAGCGGCAGAGTCAGGGAACAGCTTCGCATTTTGGTGATCCTCACTGCCTTCATCCAGCTGCTTGATGCCGGTATGGACGCTTTCGCAGGCAGATGGACTCTTGTTCCCGGGGTTCTCCTCCTCGCGATTGCATTCTTCATCACAGCGGCATGGCTTTCCCGCACTGCCGCGCCTCTCCAGAACAGCTAGGGCATATCGACATATAGAACACCTCGGTTGTCATCCTGAGCGGAGTATGACGCGCTTTTTGCGTCATACGCAGTCGAAGGATCTGCTTTTCCCTGACCCCGCTCACATTTTCGCTAACCGAAAAGAAAACAGATCCTTCGCCTCGCTCAGGATGACAATTCTTTGCTGTAATAAATACTTTCGCTTGCGCTTCTATGTCGATACTGCCTAGAGCTTGCGCAGCGGGCCGATCTCCGTTTCTCCCGCTT
>JAATFH010000174.1 GCA_015655315.1 Terriglobales bacterium | reverse complement strand
TCCTGCTGCGCGTGCAGATACTGCAGGGCGTTGACTTTGGTGGTGTGCTTCTGCAGCGCCTGGATACCTTCGGCAGCCGCGCGGGCGGCGGCGATAGTGGTGATGGTGGGGATGCGCTGCAACACGGCTGCGCGACGGATTGCCTTCTCGTCGAAGAAGGGATCCTGGCCATGCGGCGTGTTGAGGATGAGCTGGATGCGGTCGCCCTTGATGAGATCGACGACATTCGGCCGGCCTTCTTTGACCTTGAAGACGCGTTCGACAACCATGCCGGCTTTTTCCAGAACATCGGCAGTGCCTTCGGTAGCGACGAGATGGAAACCCAGTTCCACATACTGACGCGCGAGTTCGACGACCGACTGCTTGTCGCGGTCATTGACGCTGAGGAAGACGGTTCCTTTAAGCGGCAGGTGCAAACCGGCAGAGAGCTGCGCCTTGGCAAAGGCTTCACCGAAGTTGTCGGCTACGCCCATCACTTCGCCAGTTGATTTCATCTCCGGACCGAGGACGGTGTCGACGCCGGGAAACTTGTTCCACGGAAAGACCGGAGACTTCACGAAGTAATGCGTACCGGTTTCGAGGTCTTTGCCGCTCTTGACCTGCTCCGGCAACAGCTCGCGCAGCTTGCGGCCGGTCATCAGGCGCGAAGCGATCTTCGCCAGCGGTATGCCCGTTGCCTTTGAGACATACGGCACCGTCCGCGAGGCGCGAGGGTTGACTTCGATGACATAAACCGTGTCGGGCTCACCGGGTTTGCGCTGAATGGCGAACTGCAGATTCACGAGGCCGACGACATTCAATGCGAGCGCGAGCTTGCGTGTATACGTGCGGATGGTGTCGAGCACGGCAGGTGCCAGATCGACGGCGGGCAATACGCACGATGAGTCGCCGGAGTGAATGCCGGCTTCTTCGATATGCTGCATGATTCCGGCGATGACAACGTCTTCGCGGTCGCAGAGGGCGTCGACATCGACTTCGACCGCGTCTTCGAGGAAGTGGTCGATAAGCACCGGACGTTCCTGTGAGTATTCGACGGCTTCGCGCATGTAGTGCGAGACGGCCTGGCTATCGTAGGCGATGACCATGGCGCGTCCACCAAGCACGTAAGAGGGCCGCACGAGAACCGGATAGCCGATGCGCTCCGCTCCTTCGAGAGCTTCTTCGACGCTGGTCGCCATAGCGCCCGGCGGCTGCGGAATTTGCAAATGTTCGAGCAGCTTGCCGAAACTCTTGCGGTCTTCGGCGAGGTCGATGGATTCGGGCGAGGTTCCCAGGATCGGCACGCCTGCTGCTTTCAGGCGCAGAGCGAGATTCAGCGGCGTCTGACCACCGAACTGGACGATCATTCCCACTTCTGCGCCGCCCGACGATTCGTGCTCGTAAATGGCGAGCACATCTTCGAGCGTCAGCGGCTCGAAGTAGAGGCGGTCGCTGGTGTCGTAGTCGGTCGAGACGGTCTCAGGGTTGCAGTTGACCATGATCGTCTCGTAATCGTCTTCCTTGAGAGCGAAAGCGGCGTGGCAACAGCAGTAATCGAACTCGATTCCCTGCCCGATGCGGTTGGGACCGCTGCCGAGGATGATGACTTTGCGTTTCGCAGTTGGCGCGGCTTCGTCCTCTTCGTCGTAAGTAGAATAAAGATACGGCGTCATGCTCTCAAACTCGGCGGCGCAGGTGTCGACCAGCTTGAAGACCGGTTTTACACCGAGGCGCTGGCGCAGGTGCCGCACCTCCGCGACGCCTTCCGCTCCCTGCATGGCCCACACTTCAGCGATACGCTCGTCGGAGATGCCGGTGCGCTTCGCTTTTCGTAACAGTTCCGGTGACACATTCGACGGGTTGAACTCAGCCAGCGACGCAATGGTGTCGGTCACTTGCTTGATGTGGTAGAGGAACCATGGATCCATCGAGGTCATGCGCGCAACTTCGCGCACGCTCAAGCCGCGACGGAAGGCAAAGCGGATGTAATCGAGACGGCCCGGCTTGGGTGTGACCAGCATCTGCGTCAGGCGGCGCGGATCGAGAATTTCCGAGCCGGTTTTCTTGCCGGTTTCGAGCGAACGCACTGCCTTCATCAGCGATTCCTTGAAGGTGCGTCCAATGGCCATCACTTCGCCGACTGACTTCATCTGCGGGCCAAGGTTTTCGTCGGCTCCGGGAAATTTCTCGAACTGCCACTTGGGGATTTTGGTGACCACGTAGTCGATGGTCGGCTCAAAGCATGCCGGGGTCATCTTCGTAATGTCGTTGGGAATTTCATCGAGCGTGTAGCCGACAGCAAGCTTCGCCGCAATCTTCGCGATGGGGAAACCCGTCGCCTTCGACGCGAGTGCCGAAGAGGGAGAGACGCGCGGGTTAATCTCAATGACAGTCATTCGGCCGGTAGTGGGATGCACGGCGAACTGCACGTTCGAGCCGCCGGTTTCGACGCCAATCTCACGGATGACTGCGATGGCGGCAGTACGCATCTTCTGGTATTCGCGGTCGGTGAGCGTCTGCGCGGGTGCGACAGTGATCGAGTCGCCGGTGTGAACGCCCATCGGGTCCATGTTTTCGATGGAGCAGATGATGATGACATTGTCCGCAAGGTCACGCATCACCTCCAACTCGTACTCTTTCCAGCCGAGTACGGATTCTTCGATCAGGCACTCGTGGACGGGCGAGAGATCGAGGCCGCGGGCAAGGATTTCCATCAGCTCCTCGCGGTTATAAGCGATGCCGCCGCCCGACCCGCCGAGCGTAAACGATGGACGGATGATGACCGGGAAACCGATCTTGGTCGCAAACTCGAGACCGTCTCGAATGTTATTGACCAGCGCGGATTTCGGCAGGTCGAGACCGATGCGCGTCATCGCATCCTTGAAGAGGAGACGGTCTTCGGCCTTCTTGATGGCTTCGAGCTTCGCGCCGATCAGCTCTACATCGTACTTGTCGAGAATGCCTGCGTCGGCAAGATCGACGGCGAGATTGAGCGCCGTCTGTCCGCCTACAGTCGGCAACAAAGCGAACTTGCCGGTGCGGCCTTCGTCCTTGAGCATCTGCGACTCGATGCGGATGATCTCCTCAACATACGTGGGCGTGAGCGGCTCGATGTAGGTGCGGTCGGCGAGCTCAGGATCGGTCATGATGGTGGCCGGGTTCGAATTCACCAGCACCACCTCATAACCTTCCTGCCGGAGCGCCTTGCACGCCTGCGTGCCGGAGTAGTCGAATTCGGCGGACTGGCCGATGACGATCGGGCCGGAGCCGATCACGAGAATCTTGGTGATGTCATTCCTGCGTGGCATTTAGCTTCTCTAATTTCTTTATTAAATAACGATTTTGGTATCGTCGCGTTGATCTCAGGCCAGGCCTATGTGGTATTTACCCAAGTCCCAATCAAATTCTCTAACTGGATGCGATGAGAAATATTTGCCTAGCAAATGGTCATAAACCATCTTAGGAACCACATGTTTCAAAAGGGCATTGGGAAATACTTCTTGGGTAAGGCGAAGTGTTCCTGCAGCCATCGGGGAAAATTTTGTGATGTCGCGCGCGTCGGAAGTCGAAGAATCCAGGCTTACTTTGAAAACCCGTCCGTCGTTCGGAATCCATACATCACAATATGTCTCTCCTTCAATTTCATAGAACTTTTTTACAGACGTACTGTCATACGGATGGGCCGGCCCAATCTCCATTGCCCAGACATGTGCCGACGTCAGAGGCAATTGCAGTTCTCCGTGGGCAGAAAGCATCCGTAAAAGCGCGTGGCTTCTTACCTGCTTTATGAACCAGAAGCAGGCTTCGCTGATCGAAGAACCATTATCATGACGGCTTTTCCTTAAACCGTTCAATATCTCAAGAGTGCCCTCGTGAAGAATACGATCATAAATATGGAAAAGCTGGCACAACTCTTCCAGAGAGTTATGCCGTTGAATGTTGTATTTGCCGGCTTTCGCCGCGCTTTCTTCTACCAGGAGTTGCTGGTAGTAAGATCGCAGGCTGTCATACTGATCATCATCTCCGAAAACCACCTGCTCCTGAGAGATTGAAAAATCCCTCGGTATTCTTTGAAAAAGCCGGTTAAGCCTATTTGTTAGTCCGGCTTTCAACAGGAAAATGCCATCCTTAATTTCAGCAGCAATGAGTTCATTCGAGGGATGGGGAATTAAATCAGCAGCACCGATCCGCCGTAACGTGTGGACCAGCTGCTCAAGAGACGCATAGTATTCCGAGCGCTTTGCAAAATCCGTATATATTTTGTCCGTCAATAAAGGCGGAATATCGGAATCATCAATACGGACAGGCAATAAGTGAGTCTGGCCAGTCTGCATCTCCTTGGCCAGGCTCAGATCGATCTCTTTCCGGACCCAGTGAGAGCCGATCGAAGATTGAGAAAGAACCAGTATGAGTCTTGTACTATCGTCGATTCCCTTTGCAATCGATCGCAACAGCGAATCTCCCGTGTCCAATTCCCATCGGTCAAACCATACAGGAATTCCGCGATTGATCAGGTCAATAGCAAGGCGTTTCACAAAAGGTTTGTCTTTCGATGCATGACTTAGAAACACTCCAACGAAATTTGAATTCGATGGCATTTCCTGAGTCATTTCCGCCTTCACTTCTTCCATTCTTCCATCATCTTCCGAAAATCGCGGAAGAGATAATGCGAGTCTTGCGGCCCCGGACTGGCTTCAGGGTGGTACTGCACGCTGAAGAGCGGAAGCGATTTGTGGCGCAGCCCTTGCACCGTCTGGTCGTTCAGGTTGATATGCGTAATCTTGACCTCGTCTTTGTTCAACGAAGCGGCATCGACCGCGTAATTGTGGTTCTGGCTGGTGATTTCAACCTTGCCCGTCTCCGTCTGCTGCACCGGATGATTGCCGCCGTGGTGCCCGAACTTCAGCTTGAACGTCTTGCCGCCGAGCGCGAGTCCGGTCAACTGATGACCCAGGCACATTCCAAAGATCGGCTTCTTACCGGCCAGCTCGCGGATCGTATGCTGCGCGTAGGCTAACGGTTAGAGATCGACGGAGCCGTTCGATAGACAGACGCCGTCGGGCTTCATGGCCTATACGTCTTCT
>JAATFH010000379.1 GCA_015655315.1 Terriglobales bacterium | reverse complement strand
GCCGCAGATCATCTCAACCAGCGCAAGCTCCTGATGGTCACTCAGGCAACGATGGGGGTGTTGGCGTTGGCTTTAGGAATCCTTACGATCACGAGCAACGTCCGTCTTTGGCAGGTCTATATATTTGCGTTTCTGTTTGGCTCGGCGGCTGCGTTGGATGCTCCCGTACGCCAGACTTTCGTTGCGGAACTGGTAGGTGACGGACACCTGCATAATGCTGTCGCGCTGAATTCGACATCCTTCAATGCCGGCCGTATGGTCGGTCCTGCAGTCGCCGGCCTGGTCATCGCGAAGGTCGGAACTGGCTGGGCGTTTGTGATCAATGGTCTGTCGTTCGCCGCGGTTCTGATCTCGATGTCGATGTTCCGCATATCTGAACTGTATCCAAACATAAGGGCGCAACGGACTGCCGGAGGGTTTCTGGAAGGGCTTCGCTATGTCTGGAGCCGCCCAGATCTTCGGGCGATCCTGGTCATGCTGTTTCTGATCGGGACCTTCGGACTCAACTTCCCGATCTTCATTTCGACGATGGCTGTCAAAGTATTCCACACCGATGCGCGCGGCTTCGGGCTGCTGTCCTCCATCATGGCTATCGGCACCATCTCCGGAGCGCTGATCGCCGCAGGTCGCGACAAGCCGAGGTTCGGCTCGTTATTCGTCGGCTCGGTAGTCTTCGGGATCGGCTGTACTTTAGCTGCTTTGGCTCCCGGTTACTGGTGGTTTGCCGCTGCTCTCGTGGTCATTGGTGTTGCGGCCTTGACACTTACCAACGCAACTAACAGCATGATGCAACTCTCGACGGAGCCTGCCATGCGAGGCCGGGTCATGGCTCTTCGCCTCGCTGTCGCGCTTGGAGGTACACCGATAGGAGCTCCGATCGTGGGGTGGGTGGCAAACCGTTTCGGTCCCCGGTGGGCACTTGGCGTAGGCGCGTCATCGGGGTTTGCCGCTGCCATGGTTGCGATATATGTTCTGACGCGGCGAACCGGATTGAACGATGCCGACTTGATGGAATGGCGAGAAAAAATTTGATGGGAACTGTCAGTTCTTACAGTTCCCATCTACCGGTCAATGTTGTATTTGATATAGGCGGTCTTCAAACTGGTGTTTCGAGCGTCGTAGGTCTCCGACCGTGGTCGGCTGTTGATTTCAGGCACTCCCCAAAGGAGAAAAGACAATGGGTCTGATTCGGAGTTTGGGTTCGCCGGTTAAATTTCAACGAGTGCGGTCGAGGACGCTTTGCCTTTTGGGGTGCTCCCTGGCGCTCCTGTTCACCTCGATGATGGCGTTTGGCGAGGGAACGATGCCGAACATTCTCGTCATCTTCGGCGATGATATCGGCCAGACGAACATCAGCCGCTATTCACACGGCCTTGTAGGCTATATGACACCCAACATCGACCGGGTCGGTGAGGAAGGCATAACCTCCACCGACTATTACGCGGAGAACAGCTGCACGGCGGGCCGCTCTTCGTTTGGTGTTTCAAATTCGGGCGACACCCTGCCGTCGATGCGTTACATGCGGCTGCGGGCGCTGCTGCCGCTGCTGATCCCATCGAGGAGAGCCGCGCTCAGCGCTGGTGATCGGTTTTGGCACCGGCATTACGATTGGAGCGCTGCTGCGTTATCCGCACCTGGAAAAGCGTGTATGCGCGGAGCCTCTGCCCGCTGTGGTGAGCGCGGGAGATATGTTTCCTGAAAACTACCATGCGGCGCACGATCCGCGAGTTGAGATTCGATTGCGCGACGGAAGAGAAGAGCTGCTTCGCAGCCAGGAGACATACGATCTGATTACGTTGGAGCCGCCGCCTCCTTCGGCTGCCGATGTGGTGAATCTTTATTCCAGAGATTTTTACGCGCTGGCGGGAAGGGAAGACGCGGAAGCCTACGCAAAGTGGGCAGGTAAGCGACTACCTACGGAGGCGGAGTGGGAATTTGCCGCGCGTGGCGGACTTGCGGGCAAACCTTATGTGTGGGGAGATCAGTTTCGTCCGCATGGAAAATGGATGGCCAATACATTTGAAGGTCATTTCCCAAACAAGAACACCGATGATGACGGGTATTCCGTAACTTCTACCGTTACCAAATTTCCCCCCAACGGATATGGGCTTTACGACATGGCTGGTAACGTATGGCAGTGGACGAGCGACTGGTATCGCCCAGACTACTACAAGCAGATCGCAGCGCAGGGCGGTGTAGTGCGCAATCCGCAAGGGCCGGATTCGGCTTATGATCCCGCGGAGCCGGGGCATCAGAAGAAAACGCAGCGCGGCGGCTCATTTCTGTGCACCGATCAATATTGCTCCCGCTACATGGTGGGCACGCGTGGCAAGGGAGATGTCGACACCGGAACAAATCATCTTGGCTTTCGTTGTGTGATGACTCTCAGCCAATGGCAAAGCATGCAGAAGAAACCTGAAGACCACGCCTTGCACGGGCAATAAAGTTTGCAGTGAAACTCCTGAATCGCGGAGGGGTTATGCGGACATGGAAAGCATGCTTCTTGTATGGATGGCGACTGCAGCGGGCAGGACAGACAAAGTTCGTAGTTTCATTTCTTCTCTTTTTCGCAATCGCGTGGACGACCAGCGCGCAGAATACGTCGGACCCACTCCCTTCCTGGAACGATGGTCCAGCAAAACAATCGATTTTTGATTTCATCGCGCGCGTGACCAGGCAGGGAAGTCCCGACTTTGTGGCTCCAGAAGATCGCATCGCTACTTTCGATAACGATGGCACTCTGTGGACGGAGCAGCCCATCTATACCGAGTTCGCTTTTGTCTTTGATCGCGTGGGCGAGATGGCGCCGCAGCATCCTGAGCGGCAGACGCAGCAGCCGCACTGTTGCACCATGACATGAAAGCTGTAAGTGCCAGCGGCGACCGCGGCATATTCGAAATGCTCGTTGCCACGCATGCGAACCTCACCACGGAGCAGTTTTCCCAGATCGCGATGTAATGGCTGGAACATGCGCAGCATCCCCGCTTCAAGCGGCTCTATACGGAATGCGTTTTTCAGCCGATGCTCGAAGTACTGGCGTACTTCCGCGCCAATGGGTTCAAGACTTATATTGTCTCCGGCGGAGAGCAGGAATTTATGCGTCCCTGGACACAGAAAATCTATGGGGTTCCGCAAGAGCAGGTGATTGGCACTACTCTCAAGACAAAATTCGAAGCGCAGAATGGGTTGCCTGTACTGGAGCGGCTACCGCAGATCGATTCCATCGACGACGGCCCGGGCAAACCTGAGAACATCGGCAAATTCATCGGCAAGCGGCCTATCGCATCTTTCGGAAACTCCGACGGAGATCAGCAGATGCTCGAATGGGCTCATCTCCCCGCAAATACAGTTACATCAAGGGTGGTACGGGAGGTTATGGGAGGGGTGCAAGCAAACCGGTGAATTCCTTTATTTTCAAAACCAAATAGTGCAGACTTTACGTCAATCAGATCGCAAGCGGGAGAGGATTCGAAGATGCTGCGGCGATCTATCTCAAGATCCAGTTGCCCGGCTCTCACTGTAGGCGCGAGAGAGATTTACGATGCTTAGTTAAGCTGAAGTTGCCAGAAGCGCTGCCTGTCTTGAGATGGTCTTTGGAGCAGGATGATCGACGATCTCTTCTGTTGCCGGATCCCAGTAAAGCTTTTTTCCACTCCAATAAGACTGTACGGCCATGATGATTACAATCAAATGCGAAAATCCATGGTCCACGTTTGCATTGGGCTCGTTTCTTGATTGCATTGCTTTGAGCCAGTTCATAACGTGAACTGTGCTGTCATCACCGGGCCCGACCTAGTTAGGTGGCTCCGCTCCGGGAACCCGAACAATCTCTTCCTGATCGACAGCGGGAGCTATGTCCGGCAGGCTATTGATCCTTGCCGAGCCTTCGTACTCATTCCTTCCGCCTTCTTTACTGACTGTGAAGAGGGAAGCTCCTTCTCCGCCGTAATTAGCGATCGTTCCATCACGACCCTGAATTCGAGAGAAGCTGCGATAGCTGTTTCCAAAGACCGTCTTATAGGTGTAGAGAAAGCCCTTTGGATAAGTGAAGGCGGCGACACACGTATCTGGATTCTGGCGTCCGTCTGTCCATGTAAATACTCCACCATTTGCGACGACACTCTCCGGATATGCTTCGTCCGTCCAGAGATGCACGAGGTCGCTGCCATGACTCATCCACTGATCGAAAAGTCCTGACGAATAATCCTTGTAGAGCCGGAATTCCAGATAGACGTGCGGATCGAAGGGGCGATACGGTTTACCGAGCAACCATCTTTTCCAGTCTGTATCTTCTTCGCGAAGCTGTGACTTGCGATCGAGCCATTCTTTCCACTGCATGTTACGGTCTTGCAGCATTTCGCGCGAACTGCCTGTATCCCAGGGTACAAACCGCCAGCGCTCTTCATTCACATTCCATTCCTGCTCGATGTGAACAACTTTGCCGATGCGCCCAGAACGGACGATATCCCGAACAGCCAACTGATAGGGTTCACTACGATGCTGCGAGCCCATCTGCACGATCTGTTTCGACGCTTTGGTCACATCGCGAGCCTCTTTCGCCTCCGAGAGAACATTGGCGAACGGCTTCTCCACATAGCAGTCCTTGCCGGCCTTCACGACTTCAGTGCAAAGCTTTGCATGCTGGAAATCTCCCGTCGCAATCATCACACCATCGATATCGTTGCGCGCAAGCATATCTTCGGAGTACTTGTACGATTGAGGGTCCAGGTTGAAGGCAGTTTTTACCTGGGCTGCGCGCCGTTCTCGCGCCAGGCTCCAGATGTCGCAAACAGCTACAGTTTTCACGGGAATTTGTTTAGAGGCCAGCTTAACCATATGCACATGACCCTGGCTCCGGCCGCCGCATCCTAGCTGCCCTAACCGAATTCGATCATTTGCACCTAGCACGCGTGCATAGGAGCGAGCATCCAAGCCAGTAGCGAGGAATGCGCTTCCAGCCTGTTTGATAAACGTTCGGCGATCTGTACCTGAACTGGACTCCTGTGTCATGACGTCCTCCTCTAGTTTTCGTGTGCGCTTGATAGCTGACTTACAAAATTGTGCTGCTATGGAATAACATCATCGGAGTCAAATAGTTGATGGAACGCCGTCCAACTCTGCCGCGGAATCAGGATCCAGGTAGATAGTCGTATCCGGATGCGTCCGCAAGATAGTAGATGGGCAATGTGTCGAGATAGGCTCTTCCAGCGTCCGTCGTATGATCTGTGCCTTGCGGCTTCCGGGGACAGACACGATTAACTTGGGCACCCGAAACAGCGTTGGGATGGTAAGCGTGATCGCAGCTTCCGGTACTTCTTTGTATGTCTCGAACCAACCCTCCGCAGCCTGTTGCTCACGACAAACTGTATCCAGGTGTACTTTTTTTACTTTTAGAGGGTCGTTGAAATCAGCCACAGGTGGATCGTTGAAAGCCAGATGGCCATTTTCTCCGATTCCTAACAGGCATAACTGAAGATTGGCCGCGCTCAATTTTTCCGCATAAGCCTGACATACCTGCTTCGGGTCTGGAGCGCTTCCGTCGATCTCGTTGAATTCTTTCATCGCAACCTTCTGTGTCAGTCTGTCGCGCAGATATCGGCGAAATGAAGCAGGATGCTCTGTTGAGATACCGATGTATTCATCGAGATGGAAGCCACACACCTTATTCCACGGAAGATTTGTAGTCTCGGTAAGCTGCTCAAGCGTACCCAGCTGAGAAGCACCTGTGGCAAAAATTACTCCTATTGCATCCAGATGAGTTCCAAGTTCCTTTAATGCCGCTGCCGCTGCCTGAGCTGCTGCAGCGCCTGCTGCTTCGCGGCTGGGATGAATCTCCAGCTTCATTGTCCCTACTTTCAGGTGCTTCACTTCAGCTGTCTGCGTTTCCATAGCCCCTTCTTGGCTCATCATCTAGATGAAGTTTTCAAACCTCTAGCAGCAATGTCACAGGTTCTGGTCATAACCGCAATGTTGGTTTCTGAGAGGTACTCGTGAGGAGTGTTTTGCTGTGTAGGTAAGTAGATACGCGAATGTCATCCCGCATGGCAAGAAAATTTTCACAATAAATTGAACCTATTTCTCAAGTAAAAACTTTGAGCATGCCGGCATATTTTCCCTGATTTTTTTACCGCATTCCACGGAAAGCAAGTTGTTTTTATTCTTTTAAGATATGCTCGTTCACTCTTCAAGTGGAAGATAATAAATAAATTAGTTTCGTATTACGACAGGCCTGACATATTTCTGAGCAGCGATCAGAGCTGGTCAAAAGTGTGCTGGCGAAATTTCTGGAACCTACATCTCGAGCGAGAATGAAAGGACTCGAAGGCTTTCCTTTTCAATTATCGCCGCGCTTATAAGAAAATTTTCTCAGAATATATAACTGATTTGCAGACGAAGCCAGAAGTTCTCAGAAGGATTGTGTGGTCTTTTCCCATATGAAAAGCACAAAGCCTCAAAAAAGCAAGACGGGCCTTAGAGAGATTGCGGCCGCTGCAAATGTCAGTATCTCAACGGTTTCCCGAGTTCTGAATGGAAGCAATCACGTTGATCCGGCCATTCAAAAGAGCGTTTTGAATGCAGCGGCAAAACTCAACGTCGATCTGTCTAAACGCAACAAGACCAAGGCGCTCGCCTTTCTGCTCAGTAATCGGGCGATGCTGCACGCATTTCACTCACGCGTCCTGCAGGGAGCGGAGACATGCTGCGCTGCGCATGGATGGGATATGGTCTTTCTCTCGTTCAATTACTCATACAATGTGCCGTGGAATGAGCTTCACCTTCCCAAGGTTGTACAACGCCGTGACATTGTGCGCGCCGTCATTCTAGCTGGGACAACTTCCACAAATCTGGTTGAGCTGCTCGATCACAAGGGAATTCCCTATGTCGTCCTGGGTAACAATGTCATAGGAGAACTGAAAAACGCACGATACGATGTGATCTTTTCCGATGAAACCCAGGGCGGCCACGACGCGACCCGATATCTGATTGGTCTTGGGCATCGCCATATTGCTTTTGTTGGAAACCTTCGTCTGCCGTGGTTTGCGCGATGCTTCTCCGGCTACCGCAGCGCGATGGAGGAAGCCGGTTTTGCTCCCGTTCACAGCAGTATCGATTCAGAAGATGATACGGAGATTGGATATTTGGGTGCTAAATCGCTGCTGGCCCGCGGCGAGCCTCTTACGGCCATCTTTGCCGGCAACGACCAGACCGCACACGGTATCTATAAGGCTGTGCGTGACTGCGGTCTGAAGATTCCTGACGATATCAGCGTTGCTGGATGTGACGATACGGTCGGAGCCTGGCTCTATCCCGGTCTGACGACGATTCGCGAATTTCCCGAACAACTCGGAAAGCAGATGGTGGAAATGATTCTCAACCGCATCGCCCAACCGACACTGCCTCCGCAGCGCGTGACCATTCCTACGGAATTTATAAAAAGAGATCGTGCCGCCCGGTCGCTGGTGTGCAGCAGCTGAAACACGATGATGCGCTGTCGAAGTTAACAATTCGATAATTCAGTCGCTGCTTCTTGCGTTAGATAAAAGTATCTGCATTCGTGGGAATCAAATCCATACTTCCATAAGGCTTTGTTTCCGTCTAACGATTGCAAGGCTGAGTGCGGTGATAGTTACGGATACCATCGCTGGCTTTTTGCTCAAACGGCCAAAGTTATGGAATCGTTCCTCGCTTTCGTTTATCATCGCCTTTGCTTGAAAGGCAGTAGATATCTGTAAAGATCAGCGAGGTCTCTCTAAGAACATGCGAAGCAAGGCGAGAGTGGAACCTGGGGGTAAGCCGGAGATGCTGATCGACGAGCGTCGGCAGCACATTCTGGAACTCATCCAAAAACAGGGAAGAGTCCTGGTCGGCGAGCTCTCACGGGGGCTGAAAATCTCGCAGATAACCATTCGCAAAGATCTTGATTATTTACAGTCGAAAGGGCTGATCCGGCGCTCCCACGGCGGCGCGTTGCGCATTCAATCCAGTGCTCTGGTAGATCCCACGCTTCAGGA
The DNA here is from genome assembly GCA_015655315.1 of Terriglobales bacterium. Classification (GTDB taxonomy): domain Bacteria; phylum Acidobacteriota; class Terriglobia; order Terriglobales; family Acidobacteriaceae; genus Alloacidobacterium. The sequence continues at coordinate 8,126 of JAATFH010000379.1, read as the reverse complement.
AAAGCAGAAGCACCACTCCCAGGAGAAGGAGCGTATCGCTGCTGCAGCCATCAGAATGGTGGAAGAAGGCCAGTGCCTCATATTGGATTCAGGCACCACAACCACGGCGATTGCCCAGGGCCTGAAACAGTTCAAAGAACTTACTGTCATCACAAATGCCGTGAATATCGCCGCAGAGCTGACCGGAACCGATTTCGAGGTGATCCTGGTAGGCGGAACCCTGCGGAAGAACTCTTTTTCACTGGTAGGGCCACTGGCTGAGGACAATCTCGAAGAGATGCACGCGGATATTCTCTTCCTTGGCGTAGACGGATTCGACCTGGAAGTGGGAATTACAACGCCGAATTTCCTGGAGTCGCGCGTAAATCGTGCGATGGTGAAGGCAGCCCGTCAAGTTGTCGCCGTGTGCGACTCCAGCAAGTTCAGCCGCCGCAGTCTGTCGCGGATTGTTCCGCCTGGGGCGCTTCATCACGTCATTACCGACCGCAATCTGCCACAGGAAACAGCAGAAGCGCTGCGGGCTCTGGGTATCACTGTCACCCTGGTATAAGCTTTTTCTCTCCTCGTTGAGAAGTTATCGAAAGTTTCGTTTTGTTCCATTTCATGTTGACCGGGCTTTCGCAGTTCGTTACAGTTGGCTTTGTCAGTGAACCCGACCTGCTGAGCTTCCAGCGAAAGGATGCATTGCGATGACCGCGCCCACAGCCCAGGACAAATTTGTGGCCATGGTGACCGCCAAAGCGGAAGTGAGTCTTCCGTTAAGCGATTTTCAACCACGATCCATGCTGGTAACCAGCGAGCACGAGGTTGAGAAGCCGCGTTTTCCCGTGATCGACTACCACAATCACCTGGATGCGTTGGAACCCGTGGATGTGCTGCGTGTGATGGATGCCTGCGGCATCGAGCGCATTGTGAACATCACCATGCAGACCGGTGAAGCGGCGCTCCGCATGATCGATAAATTTCATTCGGCGGATGCCCAACGCTTTGCGACGATAGGCTGGATGGATTGGTCCGGCGTAGAAAAAGAAGATTTCGTGCAGGTGACTTGCGAGCGATTGGAAAGGCTGGTCGAGCGCGGTGCGCAGGGTATCAAGTTCTGGAAGGATCTGGGGCTGAGCGTCCGCGACGGCAGCGGCAATCTATTGCGAATTGATGACGAGCGGCTTGCGCCGATCTTCGATAAGGCTGCCGAATTAGAAATTCCGGTCATGTTCCACACGTCGGACCCGGACGCGTTCTTTCTGCCCATCGATGCTTATAACGAACGGTATGAGGAGTTGGCGGCACATCCGGATTGGGGATTTCATGGAGCACAGTATTCCAAAGAGGAGTTACTGGACCAGCGCGACCGCGTCATTGCGCGTCATCCGAAGACGACATTCGTAGCCGCACATGTTGCTGAGAGCGGCGAGAATCTTGCTCGTGTCACAAAGTTACTGGAGACCTATCCGAATCTCCTCATTGACATCAGCGCGCGAGCATCCGAACTGGGACGACAGCCATATTCGGCACGCCAGCTCTTTCTTCAATTTCCGGATCGCATTTTGTTTGGCGCCGATCTGTTGCCGGAGGAACAGATGTACCGGCTCTATTTCCGCTTTCTTGAAACAGCGGATGAATACTTCGAATACCCTTCTCACGCTTCGCGGCAGGGGCGCTGGAACATTTACGGCCTGAATCTGCCCGAGGACGTCCTGCGTCAGGTGTATCGCGAGAATGCGCTCCGCCTGCTGCGCTAAAGTGGACCTCTCTTCTCTCGCGAAGATTCGTTATTATCGCAATATGGTTGCTCATGGTTGCTAAGCGTTTGGAATCGGGAACAAGTGTCTATAGCCGGTTTCTCATTTTTATCGCCGGACTTGGCGGGCTGCTCTACGGAATCGATATAGGCATCATTGCCGCAGCGCTGCTCTATCTGGGCAAGACTGTGAACCTGACGATCGGACAAACCTCCATCATTGTGGCTGCGGTGCTGGGCGGCAGCATGATGTCTTCGCCCGTGGCTGGCATACTTGCCGACTGGTTTGGGCGCAAGAAGATCATGATCGTCAGCGGCCTGATGTTTATCGCCAGCGTGGTGTTGATTGTGGTCTCGCAGGGATTCACCGCCCTGTTTCTGGGGCGCCTGCTGCAGGGGATGAGTGGCGGAGTGATTGCCGTTGTTGTGCCGCTTTATCTGGCAGAGTCCCTGAGTGCCAGCAAGCGTGGCCAGGGAACGGCTGTCTTCCAGTTCATGCTGACCTTCGGGATCGCGCTGGCTGCGTTTATCGGCTGGTTCTATACACGTGAGGCCGAATCTGCCATTGCTCTTGCTGCTGGCAACGCTACGCTCATCCGAGCGGCACAAAATCATGCGTGGCGCGGCATGTTCCTTGCGGTCATCTATCCCGGCCTATGCTTTTTTGTCGGCTCATTTTTTCTGGTGGAGAGTCCCCGTTGGCTTCTGCGTAAAGGCCGTCCGGAGGATGCGCTGCGTGCGCTTCGCCGGTCGATCTCGGAAGAAGAGGCGAGATTGACCCTGCAGGAAGTGCAGTCGCCCGCGAACAATCCTCGCGAGAAGAAGTCTTCCAGCGACTTGGGCTCGCTGCTACAGCGCAAGTACGTCATCCCGTTTGTTCTTGCCTGCACGATTCTCGCTCTCAACCAGGCGACAGGCATCAACTCGATTCTTGGCTTCCTGGTGGTGATTCTCAAACAGGCAGGCATGACATCGACGCATGCCACGCAGGGCGATGTCGTTGTGAAGCTGCTCAATTGCGTGATGACGCTCGTTGCCGTCGCTCTCGTAGACAAGAAGGGAAGAAAGTTTCTTCTCAAACTGGGGACTGCGGGAATTACGTTGGCGCTGATTGCGGGTGGCCTTGTGTTCCTCCGCTTTGAATCACAACGTATCGATGTGAAGAGCAAAGTGCAGGCGATGCAGTCCGGTAACAAGATTGTGATGGTAGTCAGCCCTGACACCCTGGGGCCTGTTTCCCAAGGGGGGACAATGGCTCTTACGGTGCTGTACTCCTATGGTGATGGCGATCTTATTGCTACGGTATTGAACGATCACGACAACGCGACTCTCGATATCGAACCGGGTCCGAAATCCATCAACGCGCCGCTCACAATCAAGCGGGCGTTCTATGTGCCCGTGCCTTCCGAAGAAACCGGATGGCTGGTCACCATTTGCCTGGCTATTTTCATCGCGGCATATTCGGTGGGGCCTGGAGTGGTTGTCTGGCTTACGCTTTCGGAGTTGATGCCCATGCGCATCCGCTCCATTGGCATGGGGATTGCGCTGCTCCTGAATCAGGGAGTGTCTACAGTCATTGCAGCCGTATTTCTGCCAACCGTCGGCCATTATGGATATTACGCAATGTTCTTCTTCTGGGCCGGCTGTACCGTGATTTATTTCATTACCGCTGCCTTCTTTCTGCCGGAGACGAAAGGGAAAACGCTCGAAGAAATCGAGATGCACTTCGAGCGAGGGTAGCGCGCATTGCATTCAAGTAGAAGAGAACTCTGAACTAAATAAAGGGCCACGCATAGAAGCGTGGCCTTTTATCCGTCAAGCTGCATTTTGAGCTGATCAAATACGGAGAAAGATTTTGTTGCGGTACATCCAGAAGAGAATCAACCAATAGAGAAGCATGACTGTGGTGCCAAGTATCAGCGGTTCCAATCCCGTACCGAAAATTCTAAATACCTGATAGCCGAGATGGATGTGGAGGCTGCTGGTGAGGAAGTTTTCCCACAGGTGTGCAATCAGGTATGCGGCAATTGAATTCATGCCCACGACAACCAGTGGAAATGCCCAGTGGGAGTAATTCTTCACATCGATGATCCACGACAGAGCGGCAAGAAAGAAGAAGCAGATGCCGCCGCTGAAGAGGGTCCAGCTCGGCGTCCATATCCGTTTGACGATGGGACAGACGCCGGTGAAGTGTAAGAGAAGTGCAGCTGCGACCAGAGCAAGTCCTGCGACAAGAAAACGCCGAAGAGGAATTTTGGGAGCTGCGGCGCGGAACCATTGGCCAGCCACCAGACCCAGCAGCATGGTGCCGAGCGTAGGAATGAAGCTCAGGGTCAGGTAGCCCCCCTCATTAAAAAGGAACGGCGATGTGCGAGGGAAGAGGTTGAGAAACCAAACGTCGAAGGCCTGGCCGAGATTGCTGTTCTTGTTCCAATGCGATGCGAAGCCGGTGAAGTTGTGATGCCAGTCCGATGGCACGCCGACCGCAGAGTAATCGAAATTTGCTCCTGGCGCGGGATAGAGCGCCCAGGCTAGCCAGTATCCAAACAGAATGCCGCCAAATGCGATCCATTGCCACCTGGGTCGGCAGAAAGCCAGCAGGAAGGCGAATGTGTAACCTAGCCCGATCTGCGTCAATGTGTCTTCGAAGGTGAAGTAGGTCTGTGTGCTGCCCGTGGAACGAAGAAAGATGCCGAGCGCGACTAGCAGCAGGCTTCTCCAAAGCGTATGCAGCAGAAGCTTGCCGAAGCTCTGCCCCTTACGCATGCGGCTTTGGATGGAGTAGGGAAGCGCCACTCCCACCAGAAAGGTGAAGGACGGCTGAATCATATCGTGCAAGCCCATTCCAGTCCATTCCACATGCGTCTGGTTGAATGCGAGCACTCGCCAGAACAGGCTGCCGGGATAGGCGTGGGAGACTGCGGCGAAGCTCATGACCTCGCCCATCATGAGCAGCATTACAAGGCCGCGATAGGCGTCGACTGCAATATTGCGCCTTGGAGCCTGCACGGTAGCCTCCTTAGGCGCCATGACAGGGACTGTCTGCGGATATTCGGTACTGATGGTCGATGACATCCTTCACCTCTGTCCACGCATGAATGATATTAGGGGCGGAACAACGAGAGCACATATTTTGAATGATTACGATAAGCCTCGTTGGGTTTCGGATGGTAGCACAAAAGTAGCCGGGCTTTCTATAGAAGAGTGATGAACTATTCGAATCAGGGAATTGGCTATCTGGAAGCGATCAATCGCTCGAATACGGGCCATAAAGGAAATTGTTGCTGCACGATTTCTTGTTGACAGGCTATAGGGTCACTCTTAGACTTCATTACTACGCGAAATAATACGCAACAATTCATAATCTAATCGTCGCGACTCAATCTGAAAGGAAATGCGATTCCGATGACACGTCTCTATCGAAATATCGCCATAACTGCACTCCTTTCCTTCTGTTGCTCCAGCTTCTTGCGTGCCCAGAAAGATACAGCATCCATCACGGGTCAGGTCACCGACAGCTCCGGAGCCGTCGTCTCAGGAGCGCGCGTGGATGCGGTGAACACTGAAACGAACTACACCTATCATGCGACGAGCAGCCAGACAGGAGAGTGGACGATCAGTCCGGTGCGCATTGGAACGTATACCGTTTCGGTGACGGCGGCGGGCTTTAAGAAATCGGAGATCGCCCCTTTCACGCTGAATGTGCAACAGCGGCAGCGGCTTGACATAGTGCTGCAGCCGGGCGCGGTAACGCAAACCGTCGAGGTGAAAGAAACGCCTCCGTTGCTGGAGTCCGATACTTCCGAACGCAGTCAACTGATTGACAGCAGGACCATGGTGACGCTCGCGCTCAACGGGCGCAATCCCGTGCAGCTTGCACAGTTGACTGCGGGGGTGACGGTAAGCGAGCCGGGGTCGCGCGACGAGAACGGATATGGTTTCAGCGCGAATGGCGCACGGTCACTGCAGAACAATTTCCTGCTCGACGGTATCGACAATAATTCAAACCTCCCCGATCTGCTCAACGAAGCAAATTACGTCGTCATGCCTTCGGTCGATGCGCTCCAGGAGTTTCGCGTCGAGACCAACTCCTACGCTGCAGAGTTTGGACGCGCTACGGGTGCCGTAGTGAACGCCACGATCAAGAGCGGTACCAATGGGTTTCATGGCGTGCTGTATGAGTTTGTGCGCAACCAGATGTTCGACGCGCGCAATTTCTTTGACTCAACACTACCGCCGTATCATCAGAACCAGTTTGGCGCTACTCTGGGCGGCCCGATCCTGCATAACAAACTGTTCTTCTTTGTCGATTACGAAGGGCTTCGCGTGAGCCAGGGGCAAACCTATACCTCGCTCGTGCCCACGGATGCGCAGCGGTCAGGCGATTTCTCCAGTCAGATGGATTTGACTTCGCCCACGGGAAACAACGATTGCAATGGCCGTCCTACTTATCCGGGGGAGATCTTCGATACTACGCAGACCCAGGTGAGTGCGTCGAGTCCGACAGGGTACTGCGGCGTTCCGTTCTCGTATACGGCGGACGGCAAACCGTCCAATGTGTTGACTGCCGGGCGAATCGATTCGCTGGGCCTGAAGCTGGCTGCTCTTTACCCGGAACCGAATGTGGCAGCTGCGGGATATAACTATTTGTCGAATCCAATCCTGACTCGCGAGAGAAATCAGGGCGACGCACGTATCGATCAAGTCATCACGCCGAACGACAACGCCTTCTACCGCTTCAGCATGAGCCGTCAGCCGTCCACAATACCGGGGCCGTTTACCGGACTGGCCGATGGCGGAGGCTTTTTCTCCGGCATAGAAGAGAACAATGGTTACGGCATTGCCGCGAGCGAAACGCACATTTTTTCGCCGAAGAAAGTGAATGAATTTCGCTTGGGCTATAACCGGCTGCACTCCAGCCGCTTCCAGTTCAATTACAGTGAGGACGTATCGGGAACGGTTGGTTTCCCCGGCGTGCCGTATGCGGCGGGATCGGACAATGGAGGATTGCCGCAGCTCAGTTTCAATGACATGTCGACGCTGGGCAGCCCCACTTACCTTCCGTCCAATGAGATACAAAATACGTACAGCGTTTCAGATACTTTTACGCTGATTCTCGGCAATCACAATTGGAAATTTGGCGGTGAGTTCCGACCGGAGGAGTTCACGATTTACCAGCCTGCGAATCCCCGCGGTTCTCTGAGCTTCGGCACACAATTTACAGACAATCCCGCTGCGCAGGGCACAGGCGGCAGCGGTTTTGCCGCAATGCTGACCGGGCAACCGGATGGCGGCAACATCAACAATCTGAATAACGTCGATTATTTCCGCAAAGTGTATTCTCTTTTTCTGCAGGACGACTGGCGGATTACGCCCAAACTTTCTGTGAATGCCGGAATTCGGTATGAATTCTTTTCTCCGATTACGGAACGGCACAATGCCCAGGCGAATTTCAATCCGCTAACCGGCAACCTGGATATTCCGCACAACAGCAATGTGAGCTTGACGCCGATTCTCTCGCAAATTCTGCCGGTGAACCACGCGGCGTCGGACAAACTGATCAAGTCGGACTTTAATAATATTGCTCCACGGCTGGGGCTTGCTTATCAGATTACGCCGCGAATGGTCTTTCGTGGGGCTTACGGTATCTTCTTCAACGGCGACGAAAACGGGCCTTATAGCAATCCCAGCCCGGGTTTCAATCCTCCCTATTTCTCAAGCCAGAGCTTCACGGCGCCGTGCAGCCAGTCCTCCTACGCGGGTAGCGCGCTAGATTGCTCCATTCCTGGTCTGCAGCAGCTATCCAATGGGTTTCCTTCTACTTCGCTAAGCAACCCGAACACACCGAATCTTTTCTCGCTACAACTGAATCTCACTACGCCGTATACCATGCAGTGGCATGGAACGCTACAGTATCAGACTGGGCCCGATACCTTGTTTGAGCTGGCTTATGTCGGTTCCAAAGGAACGAAGCTCTACACCTTTTCTAACTTGAATCAGGCCGCGCCCAGCGCCGATGCTTCCGCAGCCTATGCACCGCGGCGGCCTTTCCCCTATGTGGATGCTTCGATCGGCTACCTCAACTCCGAGGGATATTCGTTCTACGATGCGCTGCAAGCAAGCCTGCATCATCGTTTCAGCGGTGGCATCACGGCACTCGTGAACTATACATACAGTCACGCGCTGGGCGATTCCTCAAATGCGAACCTGGGCGCGCAGAACAACGACAGTTTCCGCTGGAGCAAGCATCCGGCGTGGGAGTACGGAACCCTGGATTTCGACGTGCGCCATCGCTTCGTTTCCAGATACATCTGGGCCCTGCCCTTTGGGCGGAGGAAGCGTGTTGATTCACCTGTGAATGGAGTGCCCAATTTCTTTATCGGCG